>NZ_MUGV01000038.1:0-86605 GCF_002217275.1 Flavobacterium frigidimaris | reverse complement strand
TTTTTTCACAGACTGACGTTAGCGGCAACTTATTTGACATCACACCCGAATGAAACACAGAAAAAGATTGAAAACATACTTACTTATAGCAATACCGCTAAGTATAGTCTTTTACTTTATTATTTATATCCGAACGAACACACACCATTCGAGTTGGGACAACCAGAAGGAATATTTATGGCTGTTTACTGACTCCGCTATTAAAGATATTGACCCACATTTTCAAGGAAGTTGGGTTAAGGACAATGATATTCTCTGCCATTTTATTTACAAGGAACATTTTCTAGTTTCAATTTGGCACTTTGACGATCTTGACAAAATTAAATTGACCGATGCAGTTATCAATTATGACAAATCAACTCAAGACATAGATATCATGTATGGAAAAGGAGAAGTTCTCAACTCTAAGAGTAGTCCCCAGACTGCTGTGTGTTTTGGAAGAAATTTTGACAATATAATAAATGTTAATTTATCTAAGAACTCAACCATCCAAGACACATTTCAAAGTTCTTCATACAAGGGCTTCTTGGGTACTATTGACGGAATGAGTTTTACGAATAGCAAGTTTGAAGACTATATATACTTTCGATATCCTGATGGCAGGATGCAAACTTTACTGGTTCTTTATAAAAGTGCCAGAGGTTTTTTCATAATTCAAGTAGAAACTAATAACCCTGAAATATCCATTAATAAAGAATTGGTAAATATTTTTAATCTGACATAAGCTGCAGCTAACACACGCTACAAGCAAGCTGGGGATTTGGCTTAATTTGAAGATGGTTTTGTGTTTGAAAAAATAGTTTTTAACCAAAAGTTTAAGCTTTCTTAATCCCAGCCTGTGTATAGCGCGAGAACATTGCAGGCAATTGCTAACGATATACATTCAATACATTTTTTCATATTAAACTATTATGAATAACAACTTTTTTTCTAAAGCACTTCTTTGGTTCTTATTAATAACCTTACCAGAAATGGTCTTTTCACAATCGACCGACTTTACCATTCAGGATGTAAAATTTGAAAGTCAGGGCATTACCCTCGCAGGCTCCATTTTAATGCCCAAAAAAATATTTGCAGCAGTCGTAATTGTTCATGGGTCTGATCCTGTAAAAAGAGAAATGGAGTTCGCTAAACGTCTTGCAAAGGAAGGTATTGCTGTATTGACATATGATAAACGTGGAGTTGGAGAGTCCGGCGGTGTATATGTAGGACCAACTGTTGGTACGAATAATATTGACACTACTAATCTTAATTTATTAGCTGACGATGCAAGTGCAGCAGTAATTACATTTCGAAATTATTTGAAAGATAAAAAAACACCTATTGGATTAGTTGGCTTCAGTCAGGCAGGATGGATCATCCCAATTGCAGCAAGTAAAAATCCAAAAATAGAATTTATGGTTTTATTTAGTTGCCCAACAATTACAACGCTAGAACAGCTTCGATTTCAGTTTTATACTAATGGAAACAATAATTTTTGGGAAAATCATACAGAATCAGATGCTCGGGAACATATTAAAAATGATCCTGACAAGTATCAATTTACAGCTACTGACCCAAAAATTCCGTTGAATACTCTTTCAATTCCTGGTATCTGGCTTTTTGGAGAAAAAGATATACAGATTCCGGTAAAGTTGTGTATAGAGCAATTAAATACATTGAAAGCACAAGGCAAACCTTTCGAATATACCTTGTTTTCAACCTTAGGACACAATACTTCTTCTGACAATATTACAGAACCTTTCGCTATTTCACTTCAATGGATAAAACAGAAAGCTTTGAACATTAAGCAGTCTAAGGCATCAAAATAAAGCTCTCACTTTATGTAATTATTGCAAACATGAAGATGATAAATTGCCTATAAACTTATTACCTGTAAAAACTAAAAGGAAAGTTGAATTTAAAAGAGGTGAAGAAATGGCTAATCCGAACAACATTTTAAAATCTAAAATTCAAACATTAGAATTAGATTATGCCGTTTTTAGTTGCGGTTGTGCAAGTTGGATAAAAATGATTCAATTTTAATAGAATTGCGAAGACTAAATAAAAATCTTGAGAAAAAATAAAACCGAACTAATAACAGCTACAACAACGGATTTGAGCAACTGTTTAATTGAAAGTTGATTTTGGCTTGGAAATGATTTAGTAAGCCCGAAGAAAATTGGGCGACAGTTTGCAAAAATATTGAACTTATAAATATTAACAAATGAAGTACAAACTATATAAAAACATTTTCTTACTATCTAGTTTATCTTTCTTAGTAATAAGTTGTTGCTATAATGGATTATATTCAAAAAATGGTTCTTCCAGAAGAAAAATAAATGATTACAAACATAAAAATGCAAAAATAGATAACATCGACACTTTGGCCGTCTATAAAGAAAAAATAAACTTTGCTATAAATAATATTAGCAAAGAATATGTTTTCTTTGAAAAAAATGATGAAAATAGTTATCCGTTCGTAAGCTACTTAAAATTTTATTCTAATAATAAAGTTGGAATATTCTCAATTCATAAATCTGACACTTTGAAATTAACCAGAGCGCATTTTAACCCAAGCAAAGCTACAATGGGTTATTATTTTATAGAGGGAAACAAAATGAAAATAAAATTTTCAATAGTTTTTCAATGTAGTCACCAAATATTAAGAGAAAAGGCAACTATAAATAAAGACTCCATAACAACGCTTCAATCGGGACATTCGGGAACAATTTATGTAAAACGTAATATTCCTATAGCATATTTAGAAAATTGGAAACCTGATTGGTAGCAATAAATAAGAAAAACCGATTGGCCAACAACCCCGTATTTGACCACTTGATCTAATAGAAAGTTTGACAAAATCTTTTCTAAAAAAGGAATGACTATCTTTGCACCAAATTTACAAAATGAAAGCAACAGACAATTCGGAAAAAACCAATTTACATCCTCGAAATCTTCATCGTTCCCGTTACGATTTCAAACTTCTTATTTCAAATTGTCCTGAATTAAAATCGCATGTTGCCATTAATCTACATGGAATTGAAACTGTTGATTTCAGTAATCCTGTTTCGGTAAAAGTTCTTAATAAGGCTTTATTGCAAACGTATTATGACATTCAAAATTGGGATATTCCAAGGAATTACCTTTGCCCTCCAATTCCCGGAAGAGCAGACTACATACACTATTTAGCTGACTTATTAGCGGAAACCAATAACGGAATAATTCCTCTGGGTTCAGATGTTTTGGGTTTAGATGTAGGAACAGGTTCCAACTGTATTTATCCAATTTTAGGAAATGCAATTTACGACTGGAGTTTTGTTGCTACTGATATTGATAAGAAAGCTATTGAAAACTGCAGTAAGATTATTGAAAGAAATCCAAAACTAATCGATGCAATAAGTTTACAATTACAAATAGAATCCCGTTTTATTTTCAAAAACATAATTACACCCGAAGATCGTTTTACTTTCACAATGTGCAATCCACCTTTTCATGCATCAGCTGAAGAAGCGAATAAAAGTACATCAAGAAAAGTCTCTAATTTAAATCCAAAGGAAAAGAAAAACAATAATCCTGTTTTAAATTTTGGAGGACAAAACGACGAATTATGGTGCAACGGTGGTGAAATTGGCTTTGTTACTCAAATGATTTATGAAAGTGCCAAGTATGCTATGCAATGTCAATGGTTTACAACTTTGGTTTCTAAAAGAGAAAATCTTTCAAGCATTTATAAAACGCTGAACAAAGTAAATGCCGCTTCTATAAAAACAATTGATATGGCTCAAGGCCAAAAAACCAGCCGAATTGTAGCGTGGACTTTTTTAAGCGAAGCACAGCAAAAATCGTGGAAAATTCAAAACGTTGATTTTCAGCAATAAAACTTGATATTATTATTTGCTTTTGGTAGATTTGATTGTAAATCATTTAATATCAAAAACATGGCAGATTATATTGGTTACCTTGCGTCCGTTTTTATAGTGGGAGGTTTTTTATTGAAAGACCTCAGAAAAATCAGATTGATTAATTTATTTGGATGTATTTGTTTTGTAATTTATGGTATCTTCTTAATAAATTACAAAGATTTCAGTCAATGGCTTTTACCGATTATTATTCCGAATGCTATTTTGGCTTTTGTGCAGCTTTATCATTTGACAGTTAGGGACCCTAAAAAATTATAATTCTGATACTTTAAATCAAAATTCTAATACTTTTTGTACAAGCGATTATCGTACCTTTAAAGTAAATTGAATTTTTATGACTACACCTAAAATATTCTTCAGAATAGTATTATTCGTGCTTCTTGCAAGTTGTGCTTCTTCTAAAAAAACAAAATTTGAAGATTACGTTTTTGAGACTAAAACAGAAAAGCAAGCTTATATAGCATCCTACGATAAAGCCCTAAAACTTTGGGACATTCCTTATACAGAAGAAAATATAAAGACCAGCTTAGGGACTGCTCACGTCGTTATAGCGGGTCCAAAAAATGAAAAAGCTTTAGTGCTCCTTCACGGAATGGACGCGAGCTCCACAATGTGGTATCCAAACATTAAAGCGCTTGCTAAAAATCATCGCATTTACGCCATAGATTTCCTAATGGAACCCAACAAATCAACTTTAACTTCAAATCCACTTTCTTCGGAGGAAATGGTGATTTGGTACAATGAAATCTTCCAACATTATAAGCTAAAGAAATTTGATATTGTAGGTGCATCGCGAGGCGGTTGGATCGCAACTCTATTAGCCGTTCAAAAAGAAAACAACATTGATAAAATAGTTTTACTGAGTCCGGCACAAACTTTCAAATTTATTGATAAGGTTGGAAAAACAACAACCGCTTTGATGCTAAAGCTTTTTCCAAGTGAAAAGAAATTTGGAAAAACGCTTAGTACTTTTTCAACGCATCCGGAAAAAATTAGCCCTATTTATAAAAGACAATTTTACTTGGCCAACAAATACGCTAAATCAAATTCAAGCATGCTGAAAATGACGCCATTTTCAGATGATGAGTTAAAATCAATTACAAACCCGGTTTTAGTTTTAATTGGCGATCACGATGTGATCAATTCTGATGAAAGTTTAGAAAGGGCACAGAAATATTTAGTCAAAAGTAAAACTCAAAAAATAACCGATGCGGGCCATTTTTTAAGCATTGATCAATCTAAAATCGTAAACGATTTGATGACCGATTTTTTAAAATAACTTAAATAAATTGGATGCTTTTTTTATCTTTTTTATAGAAATCAAACTTTGTATCTTTACAAAACTAAACTTTTCATCAGTCAAAAATGAATTTCCAGGTATCCTCAGAATATAGTCCAAAAGGCGATCAGCCACAAGCGATTGAAAAACTAGCACAAGGTGTTCGGGATGGCGAAAAATACCAAACCCTATTAGGAGTTACCGGTTCTGGAAAAACCTTTACGGTTGCTAATGTTATTGAAGAAGTTCAAAGACCGACTTTAGTCTTAGCCCATAATAAAACTTTGGCCGCACAATTGTATTCTGAATTCAAACAGTTTTTTCCGAATAATGCGGTTGAATATTTTGTTTCGTACTATGACTACTATCAGCCAGAAGCTTTTATGCCGGTCACAGGTGTTTTCATCGAAAAAGATTTATCTATCAATGAAGAGCTTGAAAAAATGCGTTTGAGCACTACCTCTTCCCTGCTTTCAGGTCGACGAGATATCTTGGTTGTTGCTTCGGTTTCATGTTTGTACGGTATCGGAAATCCAGTTGAGTTTAAGAAAAACGTAATTGAAATATTTAGAGATCAGGTCATCTCCAGAACTAAGTTATTACACAGCCTCGTACAAAGTTTGTACGCCAGAACGGAAGCCGATTTTAATCCCGGAACCTTCCGAATTAAAGGAGATACAGTAGAAGTTTACCCCAGTTATGCCGATGATGCTTTTAGAATTCACTTCTTTGGAGATGAAATCGAAGAAATAGAATCTTTTGATGCCAAGACTTCACATGTTATTGAAAAATTCAAGAGACTGACCATTTATCCTGCTAATATGTTTGTAACTTCTCCTGAAGTATTACAAGGTGCTATTTGGGAAATTCAACAAGATTTAGTTAAACAAGTTGATTACTTTAAAGAAATAGGAAAACATCTGGAAGCAAAACGTTTGGAAGAGCGTACCAATTTTGATTTAGAAATGATTCGCGAATTGGGTTACTGCTCCGGAATTGAAAATTATTCCCGTTATCTTGACGGACGACAAGCCGGCACAAGACCTTTCTGTTTATTGGATTATTTTCCGAGTGATTTTTTGATGGTTGTAGACGAAAGTCACGTAACCGTTTCGCAGGTTCATGCTATGTACGGAGGCGATCGCAGCCGTAAAGAAAATTTGGTTGAGTATGGTTTCCGTTTACCGGCCGCAATGGACAATCGTCCTTTGAAATTTGAAGAATTTGAAGCTTTGCAAAATCAGGTTATTTATGTTTCTGCAACTCCTGCCGATTATGAATTGCAAAAATCAGATGGTATCTATGTGGAACAAATTATTCGCCCGACAGGTTTACTAGACCCCGTTATAGAAGTACGACCAAGCTTAAATCAGATTGATGATCTGATCGAAGAAATTCAGGTTCGCTGTGAGTTAGACGAAAGAGTTTTAGTGACGACTTTAACCAAAAGAATGGCCGAAGAATTAGCCAAATATTTAACAAAAGTTAATATTCGATGTCGTTACATTCACTCTGAGGTTGATACTTTAGAGCGTATCGAAATTATGCAGGATTTACGTAAAGGAATTTTTGATGTTTTAATTGGTGTGAACTTGCTTCGTGAAGGTTTAGATTTACCCGAAGTTTCACTTGTGGCTATATTAGATGCTGATAAAGAAGGTTTTTTACGTAACCACAAATCATTGACCCAAACTATTGGACGTGCGGCGAGAAATCTAAATGGTAAAGCAATTTTGTATGCAGATAAAATTACGGGAAGTATGCAAAAAACTATCGACGAAACAGAATATCGCAGAACCAAGCAAATTAATTTTAACGCCGAAAATAATATTACGCCCCAGGCATTAAATAAAAAGATAGACAGTGCCTTTACTAAAAATCCATTGGTAGAATATGAATTAGGACACACTTTAACTGCAGCCGCCGAGCCTGAAACAGCTTACTTATCGAAAGCGGAATTGGAAAAAATGATTCGTGAGAAACGTAAATCAATGGAAAAAGCAGCTAAAGAACTGGACTTTTTACAGGCAGCAAAATTACGTGACGATATTAAAAAACTACAGGAACAATTATCTTAATTATGTTGTTCCTGAAAAACCCTCAATAAAAGTTTCGGATCAATCATTGCATTTGGTGCTTTTTTCATCAAATCTAAAACACGTTTTACCGCGCCGGGATTTAAACCCATTTCGATCGCAATTTGCTGTATGGCAATTGCTTCTTTTTCATGCAAAATTCCGTCGCAATGCATTATCAGGGCCAATCTGTAAAATTGCTGAATACGCTGAAATTCCGATTTTATAATTTTTTTTGTAGTTTCCTGATGAAATAAATCCTTAAAAACATCAAAATCAATATTTAATTCCTGGGCTACAAGCCACAAAAAATCATATTCTCTTTTATGCAATTGCCCGTCAACAGTAGAAAAAGCAATCATTTCTAAAAGTAAACTTCTCTTTTCGACTTCGGTATTCATCAATTTATTATTTTTAGCTAAATTATTATATTTAAACCTAACACGCAACATAACTGATGATTCGAGGATTTTTCTTTTTTATTTCTCTGTGGATGATCACTATTGGAAATGCGCAGCAAAGTACGGCTTCAATAAACGTATCCACTTTTACTATTGAAGCTCCTCAACTCAAGACTACAAAAAAAATCTGGATTTATCTACCTGAAGGTTATTCCGCTTCAACCGATAAAAAATACAGTGTTATTTACATGCATGACGCCCAAAATTTGTTTGATACCAAAACCTCTTATGTTGGCGAATGGAGTGTCGATGAAAAACTGGATAGTCTAAAAGCACCTGTAATTGTCGTTGGAATTGAGCACGGAAATGACAAACGTATTGATGAATTGACACCCTTTAAAAATGAAAAATACGGCGGCGGAAATGCAGACAATTACCTGGATTTTATTGTAAAAACATTAAAACCCTATATCGACAAAAATTACAAGACCACAACAAAAGCAAAAAACACTACCATAATGGGAAGTTCTTTGGGGGGTTTAGTTTCGTATTACGCGATTCTTAAATATCCGGAAGTTTTTGGAAAAGCAGGTGTTTTCTCTCCATCCTTTTGGTTTTCAAACGATATCTACACCTTAACGGAGCAAGCTCCAAAAAATAAGACTAAAATTTACTTTTTGTGCGGCGACAAAGAAAGTGATGACATGGTAAAAGAAATGAAAAAGATGGAAACACTTTTAGACCGAAATCGCTGTTACTGTCTTCATCTTACAAAAGAGAAAATTGTAAAAGGTGGCGAACATAATGAAAAACTTTGGCGGGATGGCTTTGTAGGTGCCATTCTTTGGCTGGGTTACTAAGATAAAATTAAAAAACATCATTCAATCATGAAACTAATTTTAAGAGAATACAATTTAAAACTTAAACATACTTTTACCATATCAAGAGAATCAATCGATTTTCAGCCTTCACTTATTGTCGAATTGCAAAGCGACGGATTCTCAGGTTTTGGTGAAGCGACTTCAAATCCGTATTACAGAACAACTGTTCCAATGATGATAAAGGATTTAGAAAGATTCAGAAGTAGTATTGAAGCTTCTCAAAATGAAACTCCTGAAGTTTTTTGGGCAAAAATTTACCCACTTTTAAGGCATGATATGTTTGCTTTGTGCGCTCTGGATTTGGCTTATAACGACTTGTATGCACGCAAAAAAGGCAAAAAATTATACGAGTTATGGAATTATACAACCGAAAGAAATCCTATGACGGATTACACTATCGGGATTGCTTCTATAGAAAAAATGGTATCCAAAATGCAGGAATTACCGTGGCCTATTTATAAAATTAAATTAGGAACCAAAGAAGACATCGCGATCGTAAAAGAACTTCGCAAACATACTGATGCTATTTTTAGAATTGATGCCAATTGTGGCTGGGGTGTTGAAGAAACAATTAATAATGCTGTTGAATTAAAAAAATTAGGTGTTGAATTTCTGGAGCAACCTATGAAAGCAGACAATTGGGAAGCACACAAAGAAGTTTTTAAACATTCTGTTTTGCCGATAATCGCTGATGAAAGCTGTATTGTCGAAGAGGACGTTTCAATATGTCATAATCATTTTCATGGTGTGAACGTGAAATTAGTAAAATGCGGTGGTTTAACACCCGGAAAGCGAATGATCGAAGAAGCTAAAAAACTAGGCTTAAAAACAATGGTGGGCTGTATGACCGAATCGACGGTGGGAATTTCAGCAATTGCGCATTTATTACCACAATTAGATTATGTTGATATGGATGGTGCCTTGCTTTTAGCCGAAGATATCGCAACCGGAGTAACCATAAAAAATGGTGTTGTCTCCTATTCTGAACTTAATGGAACCGGTGTTACTTTACTTTAATAAAATGAATGTCAATCAATTTCCAGATCGAATTATCGAAATCGACCAAGAAAAGTATTTGTATTTTGGCGGAACGGCCTATTTGGGTTTATCAACAAATAAAGTTTTTCAGGAATTGGTAGTAAAAAACATTCTGATATGGGGTACCACTTATGGAAGTTCCCGCAACGCCAATGTAAAAGTAACAGCTTATGAAAACGGCGAAACTTTTTTAGCCAATTACATTAAAGCAGAAGCGGTTGTTACTGTTTCTTCCGGAATGCTGGCTGGGAAACTTGTCATTAATGAATTGAAAAAACAAACTGATACTTTCTTTCATTTTGATGATGTTCATACGGCAATCCAAACAACTAACAGCTTACCCGTTATTATAGCTGGTAAATTAAACTCCAGATTATTGGATGAGAAAGAAGAAAAAATTACGATTCTAACCGATGGAGTTCCTTCTTTCGAAACCAATCCTATTGATTTAAAAGTCTTGAGAGGAATTTCAAAGAACAAAGAAATTACATTGTTAATTGATGAATCACATTCTCTTGGAATTTTAGGTAAAAATGGCTGCGGAATTTATGCTGACATCAATCTTCCGATAAAGAGAAAAATTATGGTTTCTTCACTGGGAAAAGCTTTAGGTTTAACGGGCGGTGTAATTGCAAGTGATGCTTCTTTTATTGAAGAAATAAAAAAATCTGAAATCTTTGGTTCTGCTGCCGGAATGAATCCCGCTTTCGCACAAACTTTGGCAGATGCTGCTGAATTATATCCAAATCAACATCAAAAATTAGTTGAGAATCTAAATTATATCGACCAAAAACTGATTAAAGATGATTCTATTAAATTTGATAAAAGCTATCCTTTAATTTATCTGAAAGACAAAAATGTCATTGAAATATTAAAAGAAAATAAAATCATTATTGCGAGTTTTAAATACAAACAAAATGCAGATAATTTAAATAGAATTGTCGTCACAGCCAATCATATCCAAGAAGATTTAGATAAATTGATCAACATTTTAAACCAAAATAGATAAAAAGGTTCACCACAAATTTCACAAATTTTCACAAATTAGATTCAACTTTATTCACAACGTAATTGGTGGAAATTTGTGAAATTCGTGGCTAAAAACTTTGTAGCAATTCCATACTCTAATTGCTTTTAAAACGTACCTTTGTAAAAAATTAAACGATGACGAACAACGATATCCTAAAAAAACTGCGCGTGGCTTTGATGCTCCGTGATGATCAAATAGTTGAAATTTTAGAATTAGTAGATTTTAGAATTACAAAATCAGAATTAGGAGCTTTTTTCAGAGCCGAAGATCATGAAAATTATATGGAATGCGGTGATCAGGTTTTGCGTAACTTTTTGAATGGATTAGTAATTCATTTAAGAGGAACAAAAGAAAATCCTAAAAATCCAAATGATGTTTTAGCCAAACATAAAGCTGAAATTCCGAAAAAAGACAGCACTAAGGAAAGACCAGAATTTAAAGCAAGTGCTAAAGATGCTGAAAAAGGAAGAGGCGATAAAGCACCTTCTAAAACGGGTCCGGCAGCTAAAAAACCTTTCAAAAAGAAACCTGCTACACCTAAAATTCAGGTTGTAGAAAAAGTGGTTTACAAAAACGGAAAGAATAAAAAATAATTAATTACGTTACTTAGTTTAACCGCAAAGGGCGCAAGGATTTACGCAAAGTTCGCAAGGCTATATTGATAAAGCTTTGCGAACTTTTGCGTTTATATTGAACCTGATAAATTAAAATCTGTGCGCGCTTTGTGGTTAAATAGCCAGCAAAAAAAATCCCTCCAATTTCTTGGAGGGATTTTTTATATAAATTGATTTCTTATTTAATTAAGAAAGTGCAGCTTTAACTTGGTCAGCAGCTTCCTGAAATTGAGTAGCTGATAAAATTGGCATACCAGAGTTGTCAATTAATTCTTTTGCAATTTCAGCATTTGTTCCTTGCAAACGAACGATAATTGGCACATTGATAGCATCACCCATATTTTTGTAAGCGTCAACAACTCCTTGTGCCACACGGTCACAACGAACGATTCCACCAAAAATATTGATCAAAATTGCTTTTACATTTGGATCTTTTAAGATGATACGGAAAGCAGTTTCAACACGTTTTGCATCAGCAGTTCCACCAACGTCAAGGAAGTTAGCAGGCTCAAAACCAGCATATTTAATTAAATCCATAGTTGCCATTGCAAGACCTGCTCCGTTTACCATACATCCTACAGTACCGTCAAGATCTACATAGTTCAAACCTACTTCTTTAGCTTCAACTTCGATTGGATTCTCCTCACGGATATCTCTCATTTCAGCATATTTTGGTTGTCTGTATAAAGCATTATCATCGATATTTACTTTAGCATCAACAGCCATAATTTTGTTGTCAGATGTTTTCAAAACCGGGTTGATTTCAAACATAGAAGCATCAGAACCAATGTAAGCATTGTATAATGAATCGATGAATTTAACCATTTCTTTGAAAGCATTTCCAGAAAGACCTAAATTAAAAGCAATTCTTCTAGCCTGAAAACCTTGTAATCCAACAGTAGGATCAACTTCTTCAGTAAAGATTAAGTGTGGTGTGTGCTCAGCAACTTCTTCGATATCCATTCCACCTTCAGTAGAATACATGATCATGTTACGTCCTGTACCTCTATTCAATAAAACAGAAACATAAAACTCAGAAGTTTCACTTTCACCAGGATAGTATACATCTTCAGCAACTAAAATTTTGTTTACTTTTTTACCTTCAGCAGAAGTTTGAGGCGTAATCAATTGCATTCCGATGATTTGTTCAGCAATTTCTTCAACTTGTTGAAGATTTTTAGCCAACTTAACTCCACCACCTTTTCCACGTCCACCTGCGTGAATTTGTGCTTTTATCACGTGCCATCCTGTACCAGTTTCGGCAGTTAATTGTTTTGCAGCAGCCACAGCTTCAACCGCATTATTAGCCACGATTCCGCGTTGAATGCGTACTCCGTAACTAGCTAAAATTTCTTTTCCTTGATATTCGTGTATGTTCATAATATAGAATTTGTCTGGTTCTGAATTTATTTCAGAATAAAAGTGCGACAAAAGTAGCAAAATTCAACTTAATAGTAAAATCTTTTTCAATTAAAAAATGACACTTATAGGTATTAAACGTTTATTCTTTTTCAATGCAAAGAAATAGTTAACGAAACAATTTGTAAATATTAACTCAAAACCACTAAAACGTTTGATATTTAACAAAAATATCACCGTATTTATTAGCCTTAGGATGATTTTTCTTAATATATTCCAATCGAGATTATCATTTTATCATTTCACAATGGTTTAAATAAAATTATTATCATTTAAGAATCGTTTTTCTAATATTACAACAAAAATGTAAGCCATATTACAATTTCACTACATTATGTTTAACGAAATCTTTATTTTTGTAGAAAAAATATCAAGAATGAAAGTTAAAGAACAAGGGCTTTATTTGCCTGAATTTGAACACGACAATTGTGGTGCAGGATTTATTTGTAATTTGAATGGTATTAAATCTAACGATATTATTCACAAAGCATTGGACATCTTAATAAAATTGGAACATCGTGGTGCAGTTAGTTCTGATGGAAGAACTGGAGACGGAGCTGGAATTTTATTCGACATCCCACATAACTTTTTCAAAAAGGTATGTGACTTTGAAATCCCTGAAACACGTGAGTATGCAGTAGGAATGGTTTTTTTACCAAAAAGCAAAAACCAGGTTTCTTTTTGTATCAACACTTTTGAAGCAACTATTAAAGATCAGAACTTAAAGATCTTAGGTTGGAGAGATGTACCTGTTGAAGTTGAAAATTTAGGGCAGATTGCCGCAGAAAAAGAACCAACAGTTAAACAGGTTTTTGTTAGCAAAAACGGTCAGGATTTAACTGAAAATGAATTTAATGCAAAACTTTTTGCAGCTAGAAAAATTGCTGAACACGCTATTAGAGGCTCTAAAACCTCTGAAAGTCATATGTTCTATTTCTCTAGTTTATCGACAACTACCATAATATATAAAGGTCTATTGATGCCGGAAGACATCAGCCGTTATTATGTTGACTTAAAAGATCCGGATTTAGTGACTCGTTTGGCGTTAGTTCACCAACGTTTCTCTACCAATACTTTCCCTTCATGGGAATTAGCACAGCCATTTAGATACATGTGTCATAATGGTGAGATCAACACACTTCGTGGAAACGTAAGCCGTATGCGTGCTCGTGAAGAGCTTATGCAAAGCAAAGTTTTTGGCGATGATATCAAAAAATTATTTCCAATTATCTTAGAAGGAAAATCAGATTCTGCTTCTATGGATATGGTGGTTGAACTTTTATTAATGACAGGTCGTTCATTGCCTGAAGCTATGATGATGGTAGTTCCTGAAGCTTGGGAAAAACACCAGACAATGTCTCCTGAAAAAAGAGCGTTTTACGAGTTTAACGCTTGTATCATGGAGCCTTGGGATGGTCCTGCTTCTATTCCGTTTACAGATGGTAACGTAATTGGTGCGTTATTAGACAGAAACGGATTGCGTCCTTCTCGTTACACTTTAACAAAAAGTGGTTTCGTAATCATGTCATCAGAAATTGGTGTATTGGATATCGATCCGGAAGATGTAATTCAGCACGGTCGTTTGGAGCCAGGGAAAATGTTCCTGGTTGACATGAACGAAGGTCGTATTATCGAAGACGAAGAAGTTAAAAAAGCGATAGTTACAAAACGTCCTTACCAGGAATGGTTAGATTCAAACTTATTGCCATTAGCTAAAGTTCCGTACACAAATAACCCTACTCCGGTTGAGAAATTAGATTTTCAAACGAGACAACGTTTATTTGGCTACACTATTGAAGATTTAAAAACAATCATCAACCCAATGGGAGGTCAAGGAGCTGAAGCTATCAGTTCTATGGGTAATGATACGCCTTTGGCCGTATTATCAGACCAGCCTCAATTGTTGTATAACTATTTCAAACAATTATTTGCTCAGGTTACCAACCCACCTTTGGATGGTATTCGTGAAGAAATCATTACTGATATCAGTTTAGCAGTTGGTGGCGATTTCAATATTTTTGAAATTGAATCTAAGCAATGTAAAAAATTAAAAATCCAAAATCCGGTTATCTCAAACGAGGATTTAGATAAAATCAGAAACATTGATCACGCAGATTTCAAATCGGCTACCATTTCTACTTTATATAAAATAGAAAAAGGAGTAAACGGTTTAGAACGTGCTCTTGAAAAATGTGTTCAGGCAACGTACAAAGCTGTTTCTGAAGGATGTAACATTATCATCTTATCAGACAGAGGTGTAAGCGAAGAATTTGCCCCAATTCCTATGTTATTGGCTTGTTCTTACATTCATCACTCTTTGAACATTTTACAGGTTCGTTCTAAATTCGGAATCATAATCGAATCGGCAGAACCTCGTGAACCACATCATTTTGCTTTATTATTCGGATACGGTGCAAGTGCGATCAATCCATATATGGTAAACGAGATCATTCACGATCAGGTTAATCAGGGATTCATTAAAGGTGTAAAAGCCGATTATGCAATTGTAAACTATAATAAAGCGATTGCAAAAGGAATCGTTAAAATCATGAACAAAATTGGTATCTCTACTTTACATTCGTACAGAGCTGCTCAAATTTTCGAGATTTTAGGTTTAAACAAAACCTTTACTTCTAAATATTTCCCTTACACACCTTCAAGAATCGAAGGAATTGGGTTGATGGAAGTAGAAAAAGAAGTAAAAAAACGTTTCCAAAAAGCATTCCCAAATTCAAAAGTAGCCAACTTACTTTCTTTAGAAATTGGAGGTATCTACAGATGGAGACGTGGTGGAGAAAAACACATGTTCAACCCAACCACTATTGCTAAATTACAACAGGCGGTTCGTTTAAACAGTCCTGAAAGTTATAAAGAATACTCTACTATGGTTAACGAGCAAAGCTCAAACCTAATGACTATTAGAGGAATGTTTGAATTTAACAATTTAGATCCAATTTCTATTGATGAAGTAGAGCCTTGGACAGAAA
This sequence comes from Flavobacterium frigidimaris, assembly GCF_002217275.1. Classification (NCBI taxonomy): domain Bacteria; kingdom Pseudomonadati; phylum Bacteroidota; class Flavobacteriia; order Flavobacteriales; family Flavobacteriaceae; genus Flavobacterium; species Flavobacterium frigidimaris. The sequence continues at coordinate 70,979 of NZ_MUGV01000038.1, read as the reverse complement.
TTGTTAAGAAATTCAAAACAGGTGCGATGTCTTACGGATCTATCAGTAGAGAAGCGCACGAGAATTTAGCGATTGCAATGAACAGAATTGGCGGAAAAAGTAATTCAGGAGAAGGTGGAGAAGATCCAAAACGTTTCCAGAAAGAAATCAACGGAGATTCAAGAAACAGTGCGATCAAACAAGTGGCGTCGGGACGTTTTGGTGTCTCAATCAACTATTTGACAAACGCTAAAGAAATTCAGATTAAAATGGCTCAAGGGGCAAAACCTGGTGAAGGTGGTCAGCTTCCTGGAGAAAAAGTGGTGCCATGGATTGCTGAAACCAGAAACTCTACGCCTTATGTAGGTTTGATTTCACCTCCGCCTCACCACGACATTTACTCTATTGAGGATTTATCTCAATTGATTTATGATTTGAAAAATGCAAATCGTGAAGCACGTGTAAACGTAAAATTAGTTTCTGAAGTGGGTGTTGGAACAATTGCTGCGGGTGTTGCCAAAGCAAAAGCAGACGTTATCCTTATTTCTGGTTATGACGGAGGAACTGGTGCTGCACCATTAACTTCATTACAACACACTGGAATTCCGTGGGAACTTGGTTTAGCAGAAGCACAACAAACTTTGATCTTAAATGATTTAAGAAGCCGTGTAGTTTTAGAGTGTGACGGACAATTAAAAACAGGTCGTGACGTAGCAATTGCTGCATTGTTAGGAGCTGAAGAATTTGGTTTTGCCACTGCTCCGCTTGTTGCTTCTGGTTGTATTATGATGAGAGCTTGTCACTTAAATACTTGTCCGGTTGGTATTGCAACTCAGGATCCTGAATTGAGAAAAAATTTCAAAGGAACTCCGGAGCACGTAATCAACTTCATGTATTTTATTGCTGAAGAATTAAGAGAAATCATGGCGCAATTAGGTTTCAGAACCTTAAAAGAAATGGTGGGTCAATCACAAAAATTAAATGTGAACAAAGCGATCAAACATTATAAAGCCAATGGTTTGGATTTATCATCTATTCTATACAAACCGGAAAAAGCTAAAACACAACCGATTCACAATACCACAGAACAAGATCACCAACTTGAAAATGTTTTGGATTTTGATATCATTAAAGAAGCGATTCCGTCTATTTATAGAAAAGAAAAAACAAGAGTTACATTTAAAATTAAAAATACAGACCGTTCTGTAGGTGCTATTTTGAGTAATGAAATCTCAAAAATATATGGCGCACAAGGTTTACCTGAAGACACTATTTTAGTTGATTTTGAAGGTTCTGCCGGACAAAGTTTTGGTGCTTTTGCAACAAACGGATTGTCGTTTAAAATTCACGGAAACTGTAATGACTATTTAGGAAAAGGACTTTCAGGAGGAAAATTGATTATCAAAGTACCTCCTACTGCAACCTTCAAACCTGAAGAAAACATCATCATTGGTAACGTTGCCCTTTACGGAGCTATTACCGGAGAGGCTTATATTAATGGAATGGCCGGAGAGCGTTTTTGTGTGAGAAATTCTGGAGCAACTGCTGTTGTTGAAGGAATTGGAGATCACGGATGCGAGTACATGACCGGTGGTACAGTAGTTGTTTTAGGAAAAACAGGAAGAAACTTCGCAGCTGGTATGAGCGGTGGTGTGGCTTATGTTTATGATCCAGGTAAAAAATTCGATTCTACACTATGCAACATGGAAATGGTTGCATTTGATCCGATGGAAGAAGAAGACGTTACCAAACTAAGACGATTGATCAAAAACCATTCATTGTACACCAACAGTCCATTAGCAAAAAGAATTTTAGCAGACTGGGAAAATGAACAGAAACATTTCGTAAAAGTAATGCCAACTGATTACAAAAAAGCATTACAACGAATTGCAGAAGAGAAAAAAATAGAAGAATTAATAGCTGATTAAAAAAGGTTCTGAGGTACTTAGGTACAAAGGTTCAGAGGTTTTAAGATTTGATTTTTCAACTCAAATCTTATATTTCACCTCTCACATCTCACAACTAAATCTAATTAAAATGTCATGGGTAAAATAGGCGGATTTAAAGAATATAACAGAGCCGACGAGAGTAATTTAGCAGTAGCAGAACGTGTTTCGAACTACAACGAATTTACTATTCCGTTAGCAAAAGATAAAGTAAAAGAACAAGGTTCAAGATGTATGGATTGTGGTATTCCTTTTTGCCACAGTGGTTGTCCGTTAGGAAATTTAATTCCGGACTTCAACGACATGGTGCATCAGGAAGAATGGCAAAGTGCATTGGAGATTTTACAATCTACTAATAACTTTCCGGAATTTACAGGTCGCTTATGCCCTGCTCCATGCGAAAAAGCATGTGTATTAGGAATTATAAAAGATCCTGTTTCTATCGAAAACATCGAGAAAAACATTGTTGAAATTGGTTTTGCTGAAGGCTGGATCAAACCGCAACCACCAAAAAAGAGAACCGGAAAAACGGTTGCTGTTATTGGTTCAGGCCCTGCAGGTTTAGCAGCAGCTCAACAATTAAACAGAGCCGGTCACACGGTAACTGTTTTTGAAAGAGACAATGCTATTGGAGGTTTATTGCGTTACGGAATTCCGAATTTCAAATTAGAAAAAGGAATTATCGACAGACGTGTAGCGATCCTTGAAGCGGAAGGAATCACTTTCAAGACCGACGTAAATGTTGGTGTAAACTTTAGTGTAGCAGAATTAAACGCTTTCGATTCTATCGTATTATGCGGTGGAGCAACGGAAAGAAGAAGTTTACCAACTAAAGGAATTGAAAGCAAAGGCGTTGTTCAGGCAATGGATTTCTTAACGCAGCAAACTAAAGTTTTATACGGAGAATCAGTTCCGGATCAGGTAAAAGCGACTGGAAAAGATGTAATCGTAATTGGTGGTGGAGATACAGGTTCTGACTGCGTTGGAACATCAAACCGTCACGGTGCAAAATCAGTAACTAACTTTGAGATTTTACCAAAACCTCCAGTTGGAAGAAGCGAATCAACGCCTTGGCCTTTCTGGCCGTTACAGTTGAAAACGTCATCTTCTCACGAAGAAGGTTGCGACAGAAACTGGTTAATCAATACTAAAGAATTCTTATCTAATGATAAAGGAGAATTAGTGGGATTAAAAACGGTTGAAGTGCAGTGGAAAATGACTCCGGGTCAGCGTCCTGAATTAATCGAAAAAGAAGGTTCAGAAAAAATCTGGCCTTGCGATTTAGCTTTATTAGCTTTAGGATTTACAGGTCCTGAGAAAACTTTAAGCGAGCAATTAGGTCTTGAAGTAGATATGAGAAGCAACTATAAAGCAAAAAATTATCAAACGAATGTTCCCCACATTTTCACCGCCGGTGATATGAGAAGAGGACAATCGTTAATTGTATGGGCTATTTCAGAAGGTCGCGAAGCAGCAAGAGAGGTAGATTTGTTCTTAATGGGCTCTACTAACTTGCCAACCAAAGGAAACGGAGATTTACCGAGTTTATAGTTTTGAAGGTTCTGAGTTGCTAAGATACTGAGGGACTAAGGTTTTTTCCTTGCATTTTATTTAATCTTTATTCCGATAAACAACATACTACTAACAAACCCTTGAATTTATATTCAGGGGTTTTGTTTTTTTGCCACAAATTATATGGATTAAATTGATTTTTTGTTTGCCACAAATTACACTAATTTCCACAAATTTCTTTTTTGCTCGCTTCTAAAATTAAACATAGCCCGTGGTTTCAACCAAAGGATACAATAAATGATTACGTCCAATTCCCAACGTTTGCCGTGATTGAAATCACCGGGCTATGTTTTGAGCCTTTTGCGAAAAATCCAAAATTAAAAAATCTAATCTTCAGGCATAGCGAGCGGTGTCAACCGCGAGGACACAATATCCAATTACGTTAAATCTGCAACGTTTCCCGTGGTTGAAACCACGGGCTATGTTTTATGCATTTTGCGAAAATTCGTGACTTGAGCGATAGCGACAGGCGAGCAAATTAGCGGCAGAAAAAATAAAAAATCTGCGCTAATCCTTTAATCTGTGGCAAAAACTTAGTACCTTAGAATCTTAGCTTCTCAGAACCTAAAAAGAATTTTATAAAAATTCGAAATAAGCTACTTTTTGTTCAAAAACAAACAATTTGTTACAATTTGTTATTTTTCTACAAAAAATTTGCCGTTACTCAAAAGTGTAATAACTTTGCCCAAAATAGTTTATAAAAATGCAAGCAAAAGATTTACTGCAGTTAGCAGACCAATTTGGAAGTCCATTATATGTTTATGATGCCGAAAAAATCCAATCACAGTACAACAGGTTAACTAAAGCTTTCTCTAAGGTAGAAAACTTGAGAGTTAATTATGCCATGAAGGCATTGTCTAACGTTGCGATTCTTCAGTTATTAAAGAACATGGGGTCTGGGTTAGATACTGTATCAATTCAAGAAGTTTTGTTAGGACTTCATGCTGGCTATGAACCTGAAAAAATCTTTTTTACGCCAAACGGAGTTTCTTTGGAAGAAATTGAAGAAGTTGCCGCAATGGGTGTTCAGATCAATATTGATAATTTATCTATCCTGGAGCAATTCGGGACAAAATATCCTCAAATTCCGGTATGCATCCGTATCAATCCGCACGTAATGGCGGGTGGAAATGCTAATATTTCTGTGGGACATATCGATAGTAAATTCGGAATTTCGGTACATCAAATACCGCACATTTTGCGAATTGTTGAGAATACAAAAATGAGTATTGTTGGAATTCACATGCACACAGGATCTGATATTTTAGATATCGAAGTATTCTTGTATGCTGCTGAAATCTTGTTTGATACGGCAAAACACTTCAAAGATCTTGAATTTTTAGATTTCGGAAGTGGGTTCAAAGTACCTTACAAAAAAGACGATATCGAAACAGACATCGAAGAATTAGGTAAAAAATTATCAAAAAGATTCAATGCTTTCTGTGCAGAATACGGCAGAGATTTAACATTGATTTTTGAACCAGGAAAATTTTTAGTGAGTGAAGCAGGTTTCTTCTTAGCCAAAGTAAATGTTGTAAAACAAACAACTTCAACAGTTTTCGCGGGAGTTGACAGTGGTTTCAACCACTTAATCCGTCCGATGTTTTACGGTTCACAACATTATATTGAAAACATCTCTAACCCTAAAGGAAAAGAGCGTTTTTACTCTGTTGTAGGATACATTTGCGAAACCGATACGTTTGCCAACAACCGTAAAATTTCAGAAATTACAGAAGGTGATATTTTAGCTTTCAGAAATGCCGGAGCATACTGTTTCTCAATGGCTTCGAACTACAATTCAAGATACAAACCAGCAGAAGTTTTATGGAAAGACGGAAAAGGAATTTTAATTCGTCAACACGAAACTTTTGAAGATTTGCTTAAAAATCAAATTCCGTTGCCACAAGAAATTGCTGCAACAGTTTAAAATAAAAAAAAGAGAATATCAATTATTGAAAATCCCGTTTCTTATGAAATGGGATTTTTTTTGTTTAAGATTGTAGAGTTAAACAAATTGATATTTACTATTGCCACTGATTAAGAAAAAAAAACTGGAATATTTTGTGGCTTAGCATTACATATATTAGAGTATGAGCAAAAGTTTAAACACTCATTATTTTATCTCACCTTTGCGCACGAGCGGGACGCTCGCGCTAGCATAAGTTTTTATTATTTCCTTGCACTGCATACACTTCTGAAAAAATAAACCTCTAATATAGCCCCGATGGAAGCGATATCCTTTTGTGTCCGCCGCAGCGGACACAAAAGATTTAGCGGACAGCGGGACGGGTCTTTCTTTTGAAAATGAAAACTTCTGCTACTAAAAATTCATCGCAAAATTTAAAATAAATATATTATTTTAGCTTGCTACAACCCCAAAGCCTAAAACCCAAAACCAATGAAAATTACGATTCCCCTGTCGGCATTATTCCTGTTGCTTACTACAACTTTATTCAGCCAGACTATTGCTGATTTAAAACTAAAAAACAAAGAAATTCCAAAGGCTTACACCTTAAACGACGGTCAGATTTGTGTTACGAATCAGGCTTGTAATTTCTATACTGATATTACAACTTACAGCAACATTATTGGTGTTGTAAAAAGCAAAGAAATTCAAAGTTTCAGAAGTAAAACAGATCGGGGATCTATCATGTATATCGAATTTGAAAACAGATTTAAAGGTGATAAATTTCTGCAGGGATTGTTATGGGGAAAAGATGGTCAGCCAACTGATGAGCATCCGGAAGAGTATCTTGCAAAAGGAAAATTTCTGATCATCTGGAGTTTTCATCCGGATAGCGTTATCAAAGAAAAATCGGAAGCGAAAATAGATGCGCTTTTACAATAAGCAGAATGTATTTTTTAAACTCAGCTTTATTCTTTTAAGTAACTTTGCAAAAAAAAAAATGAAACCACAAATTCGAATCCTAATCTACTCCATACTATTCTTTTTATATCTTTCTTCAACTCCACTTTTATTGACGGTTGGTGAAAAATTAAAAACAGATCCCTTTATAACTTTAGGTTGTGGGTTTGCTTTATTAAATATTGTGTATACTTTCTTCGCTCTAAAATGGTCTGTTTTGCTAAATTTACTGTGCTCCGTTGTAATAGCTGCTTTGGCTTTATTTTTAGCTCTTCAGTTTACTAATTTGCATTTGTTTTTAAATTATGATCCTTATCAGGTAAAGACTGCAATATTGACCAATGCTGTTTTGTCTATTATTTTTTGGGAAATTGTTTATCAGGTAAAAATTAGAACCAATAAAAAAACACTTTAGAAAGGCTAAACTTACTTTTAGAAGCCACTTTGAACGGTATAAAAACTGCTGCAGTAACTTCTAAAAATCAAGCAAAAATAGAGCTAAAAAAACTTCAAAATCTAACCTGCAAATAATGAACAAAATTATAATTCTGCTACTTTTAATTCTTGTTACATTGCCTATAAACGCCCAAAAGGTAAATTTTCCTAAGTATCCAATATATAATGAAGAGTACGGATATGTAGTGCAAGATTTTACTAATACCTATGAGGATCTTGCTAACTTGAAAGACAAAAATCAAATTAAAACCCTGTTACAAAACATATTATTGTTCTATACAAATAAATATCATAAATCTAATACGTCTCATACCAAACTGTATTTTTCAAATGGTAAAGTTCAAAAGAATGTAATTTTTTATGGCATTACAGAAGATACTTTATACGCTGAAAGAGTTTATAGAAACGACACTCTGGTAAACATATTGGAATTTGATAACAACCAGGATTTAGGATACGGCAGTAAATATACTTTTGAAAAAGGTAAACTGGTGAAAACGATAAACAATCATTTAGAGAAAAACAGGAAAAGAAATAACTATTCAAAATACAATAATGGTATCAATACCACGGAATACATTTTTAAAGATAATGCGCTTGTCAAAATAGAAAACATGGAGCAGGCAGCTGGTTATCCGAGAGTAAATGTGGAATATTTATATCATGATAAAGATATTTTGGAGGTTAAATACATCAAACAGTTAAACAGTATTGCTATTCTTTCTTTGAGAAAAATTACAAATGAAGAAGAAAATGTGTTTAATTACAGTTATGCAAGGGTAGAAAATTTATTGGTTGAAAACATAGATTATAATTTTCTAATGGATTATTTGATGAAAAATACTTCCGAAAAAGTTACTAAAAAATTTGATGCTTCCGGGAATCTAATATTTGAAAAGGAAAATAGCTCTATTCAAAAGAAAATCTACCTAAATGATCTCATTAAAGAGATTAAATTTTACGACAACAAAAATATTGAGAGCAATGCGATCAAATATACTTATAATAAACAAAATCAAATTTTAGAGCGTGTTGAAGTTCAAAAAAATGGATCTTTAGATAGAAGAGAGCAAAACACATACAATGCTTTTGGAGATCTTATTACTGAAAAAATTGAGCTTTTAACTGACAATAAACCATTTCACACTTCCATTTATATCTACCAGTATGTTTATGACAAACATAATAACTGGATTGAGAAAAAGAAATTTCTAAGCAAAGAACCAATGACCCTTGTAAAAAGGACTATTGAATATACGAACTAGAAATCAGCTAATAGCGATTGAATACAAGCGGGATAAAACCTTGAAAGCCTTCAAAATATCCCTTTATGTCCGGTATGCGAGACGTAGTGCTATGTCTCTATATAGTTCTTATGAAAAAATAAACTTCTACTCTAGCCCCGATGGGAGTGATATCCTTTTGTGTCCGCCGCGGCAGACACAAAAGATTTAACGGACAGCGGGACGAGGCGTCTTTTGAAAAGAAAAACTGCTGCTCCTTAAAATCCAACACTGAGGTAAAAAGCTAAACACTTGTTAAAAAAAAATTATTCTTTTTGCATTTATAAGTGTTAATTTACTATATTAGTAATACCAAAAAGAATCATTTTGTGAATTCGTGTACTATATTTTAGCTCTAATAATTATTATTTCTGCTGTTGCTATATCAAAAAAGATCAGCAGATTTCTAAAAGCAAATTATGCTACACGACTAAGCAAAAAAGATAAATTCAAAAAAACCTAATTATATAGCAATTCAGTTTATTGAGTCCCCAAATCAAAAGTTAAAAGCCGTTTTAAACCAATAAAAACCATTTAATATGAAATTTGGAGAAATTGTATTTTATTTGATTGTTGCCCTTTTTATAATTAGTTTAGCTTATAAATTCTTCTTCTCAAAAACACAAAAAGAAAAAGAATATGAAAGAAAATTGAAGGAAAGTCTGGCCGACGAATTTATCTATGACCCTGAAACCGGAGCCAAATTAACGTTAGAGCAAGCGGAATCAGGAAATTGGATTGCCCACAATAATCTAAACAGGATTAAGCCCAAAGAAGAACTTGAGCAATATTATAAGGGAAAAGAAAAAGAAATCGAAGAACTTGCCAACTTTTTGAAAAGCAACGGTTATAAGTTTACCAAACTAACCGATTCTCAAATTGAATTTTTGGAGCAAACTAAAATATTATCTAAATATGATGATTGGTCCTATTCCTGTTCTTATAGCTTTAATGAAGGCAAGGATTTTGTCTTTTTCCCTCGCGTTACCTTCAATAACAATCGACATGAAAATGGTTATAGTGAATCGCAAATTATGTTTTGGATTAACGATATGAGCTTAGATGGCCATGTTTATTTAAGAGAAAAGACAAATTTTGAAGCCTTCACAGACATGATACGAAATGATGATTTAATAGAACTGGATCATTTTGAAACTTTCGTTTTTAAGGAATCAACAACTATGATTCCGCTACTAAAAACGCTGCGGTTACTTGACATGCAAAAAGACCTTGAAATTGAAATAATCGAAGACAGCTTATTAATCAAATCTCTGAAATATGTCAATAAAAACGATTATTTGAGAATTGAGGAGACAGTAAAAGGAATCAGATTAGCAGGATAATTATTTCTCACTATTTGACCTTGCTTTGTTCTGTAAAATAAAGATTTTTATCGCCATTTTTATTTATAGAGGCACTGCAGTGCTCCTTCTTTTTTATAATTCTAATTTAAAATTCGTAAATTTAGTACACGACTATTATTGGATAGCGGGATTAAAGTTCTAATTTTTAAAACGAATCTTATGAAAACTAAAAAAATATGGGCCAATTTAGGTGTAGAAGATTTAGCGCGAACAACCGAATTTTACAGCAAATTGGGGTTTAAACCAAATGGTACCAATACAGAACTGACGAGTTTTTGTTTTGGAGATGATGATTTTATAATTCATTTTTTTATAAAAGAAAGATTTAAATGGGCTATAAATGATGAAGTTGCCGATTTAAAGCAGGGCAATGAAATACTATTTTCGCTTTCGGCTGAAAGTATAGATGAAGTGCATCAACGATTGTTGGCAGTTAAAAATGCGGGCGGAAAAATTTTCGCTGAACCTCAAAGCTTTGAAAAAGGTTATTTCTTTGGATTTTCTGATCCGGATGGTCATAAATTTAATGTGTTGTACTGGCCGAAATAAAATCAACTGCACTTTTACTCTAAAAAAAATATCTTAAAAAATCATAAAATTATTTTGCGCAACCAAAAGATTGCCTATATTTGCAACTGATTAGTTGCGTATTTAAATAATTCAAAAAATGAAAAGGGATATCTTTCAGGCCATTGCCGACCCGACACGAAGAGCAATTTTAGTATTGATTGCTACAAATGCATTGACACCAAATGCCATTGCAGAGCAATTTAATACGACGAGACAAGCCGTTTCTAAACACATTAAAATTCTGAATGAATGCGAATTATTAGCCGAGAAAAAAGTCGGAAGAGAAATCTACTACCAACTAAAAATTGATAAAATGAAAGAAATTGACAAATGGCTAGCACAGTTTAAGGAAATTTGGGAAACCCGTTTTAGTCAGTTGGATCAAGTATTAATGAATCTAAAATCTAAAGAAAATGAAATCTAATCTCTTGATGAATTTTACCGTGGACAAAGAAAATAGTACGGTAAATGTAAAACGCGAATTTAATGCCTCTCTTGACCATGTTTGGTCTGCCTGGACAGAACCTGAAAGACTGGACCAATGGTGGGCGCCGGCTCCGTGGAAAGCGAGAACAAAAAGCATGGATTTTAAAGAAGGCGGACGAAGATTATATGCCATGGTTGGTCCGCAAGGCGAAGAGCATTGGGCTATTGCCGATTTTACTTCGATTACGCCAAAATCGAACTTTAAATACCTGGATGCTTTTAGCGACAGCGAAGGCAACCTCAACAAAGATTTTCCGCGTTCTGACTGGAATGTAAATTTCTCTAAGCAAGGTGATGCAACTATTGTGGATATTGCAATTAAACATGAAAACCTTTCTGATCTGGAAAAAATCATCGAAATGGGTTTCAAAGAAGGTTTCACTATTGCAATGGAAGGTTTGGATGCTATTTTTGCCGCAAGAACGAAGTAAATTTTATTTATATTTTATGGAATCCCGTTTCACCTCAAGCGGGATTTTTTTGTTTTGCTATTTAAATTTTACGAGGTAAATTCTGAAATTTATAAAAACTTAAAAGCGTTATATGCGCATTTCTTTCTCCGATTTTTATATTTTAGCATGAAAATTATTTTAGCTCCTGATGAAAAAAACCTACCTGCTTCTTTATTTCCTTTTCTTCGTGTTTCATTTTAGTTTTGGACAAGCCCCTCCTCCTCCTCCTCCTCCAAACCCTAAAGATTTAAAAAAAGAAATGATTAGTGGTGAACCTGATCAAAACTCTTCGAAAGGAAAAACTAAAAAAAATATCCAAAAGACAGAAAGTATTAGTCCAATTGAAATTGTTGAAAGCAAACCTGAAAAAAAACCTGTACCTCATTCTGTTCCAAAATTCCCAGTAGCGTTAGAAGAATCAACTAATAAAAATTCTATCTATTACTTCAAAAATATTGAAGAAAGAATAACAAAATTTGATACATTAATTTCCGAAGAACAATTAATAAGTTTAACGAAATACAAAATACATTCGAATACAATAAACCCAACTTATCTGGATAGTTTGGCTACTAAAGTTTATAAACTAAATGAAGAAAAAAAATATACTGAAGCTATTGAACTAGCCAAAGCTATATTGATACAAAGCCCGAATAATCTAACCGGACATAAGGAAATTAGTTATGCCTACAAACATAGCGGTAATACTGATTTGGAGAATAAACATTTTGCAATGATGGTTAAAATAATTAAATCGATACTAAAATACAGCGATGGAAGTATTGAAAATCCTTATATTTTGAATAACTTTTTTGAAGGGAAATCACTGTACGAAGCAAAATTTGGCTGTTTTCCAGATACATCACTAGTTTTAACCACTGACAAAAGACTTTTAGGTACTTTTCGATGCTTTCATATTAATACACTTGCCGATTTAACGCATTGGTTACCGCTCTTAAAAAAAGGAGATTATAATATTCAAAAATAATTGATCCGCACAAAAGGAAAATGATAATTAACCAAACTATGAAATTAAACTTCTATTTATTTATTGTTACTTCTCTCTTATTTGCTAGTTGTAAAAATAAACCGGCACAAACTTCAGTTGACAATTATGAAAAAATTCTTACTGAACGTGAAAACTCGGCTGCCGAAGCTCAAACAAATGTTACTGGAGATTTACAAAAAACAATAGCGTTTGAAGTAAAAGCAGACGTCAAAGATTTTGCTGACGGCATTCAACCATGGGCAAGTGTTGAAAAGCCTGAAAAAGATTTACCAAACCTTGTTGATAAAACTGAAACTGTAATTCTGGATCAAAATATAACTATTATTATTGATTATCCATTACTGAATAAATACCAATTTGATTTGAAATCACAAAACGGATTTAACAGAGAAACCCTTCTAACTGAAATTAGTAAACACTACTATAAACTTTATGCCGAAGAAGAAAAAACAGCAACGGTAAAAACTATTCCGATGGAAAAAAGAACAATGTATAACCGCAATGAAACAAATGGAAAATACAGAATTTGGGGGCATGATATTGCTGATTTAGTTCTCACTGAAATTCAGGTTTACAAAACTAAAAACGGAAAGACAATCCTGACACTAGGGATTGATTCGTAAAAAAAATAATTAAAAAAATATGATCAAAAAACTACTTCCATTTGAAAAATTAGTTTATCAATCAACATTAAGTAAAGAAGAACTTATAAATCATCTTCAAAATGAAATAGAAGCTGAGAAATCTTTTGGTTTTGGAGTTCAAAAATCTTCCTATTCAAAACCTTATATTGGAAAAACAAATTCAAATCGATTTGAAATTAAAAGAGTAGTTAATTACAGAAACTCATTTTTACCTGTAATTAAAGGGCAAATTAAGGATGGAATAAACGGAGCAAAAATCAATGTCAAAATGGGGTTGGTTGATTTTGTAAAAGTGTTTATGATTCTTTGGCTAGGTGCTGTTTCTCTTGGTTGCGCAGGAGCAATATACAGTTTATTTTTTACAGATACTGCCAATTCAGAAGCTGGTTTTTTTATGTTTATTCCTTTTGCAATGCTATTATTTGGACTTGCAATGGTTTATTTTGGATTTAAAACTGAAAGTAAAAAAAGTATAAAAGATTTAGAAGGAATTTTACACGCGAAAGTTATTGAAGAATAAAAATACTTTTAATAAACCAATATAAACTGTCAAAACAAAACCCACTAACCATGACCAAAAAAATCCTTTTCTCAATTCTAATAATTAGCTTTTTGTCCTTTTCAAGTGAAGATAAAACAGTTGAATTAAGTTATCCTAAAAATGAAGCTGCAACCATTATTATGAAAACCAATCTCTTTGATAAATTTGAAAAAGAATGGCGTGGCGAAGACTATTATTATTTATGCGAAAAAGGAGAAAGTAAAATCATTTGTTCTGTCCTTTTTTACAAACTTAATAAGGATGAACAAAAAATGATGGTGGACTCTTTTGATCCGGAAGGAAAAACTACAAGTCCGATAATTCCTTTTACTTACTTTATGAATTCTAACTTAGCAAAATATGAAAAAAACTTTGCGAAGTGGGGCGAACCAACTGATGATTTCATGTTCAAACAAACTGATATTCCTGAATTTGAAGGACAGAAAGTAAACCAAAAAAACATGTACGCTTATTGCATGTTCGGCAAGGATTTATTTGTGAACATTCACCTTTCAAAAATTAACTGTACAAAACAAGATTCGATTGTAATGCGAAAAGTCTTAAACGATTTGAAAAAGAAAAAATAATTTTCAGCAACACACGAGGTTCATCAATGAAAAATAGAAAAGCAATAACCCTAATTTTTATAATTCTTTTGTTATTAATAGCGTTCTTCATTTTGGACAATTTTGTAGGGAAGCTGTTTGACTTGCATCCGTCGTAATCAACTACTTTATTTTTTAATCCTTATTTTTATATTTCAAAATTTACTTTAATTTTAATTTTGAAAAACGTTACAATGATAATTTCAGAAGAAACTAAACTAGACAATCCGGTGTGGTATTCCTTATCCGAAAACCATCAGCAATTTGCAATTGATTATGGCAATACTAAATTCTATAATCCAAATTATGGCCCGTTTGGAGGTTTTATAGCTTTAGAAAATACTGCAATGGCAACGCAGAAATATTCCGCCTTGATTGATAATTACTTTGTTGTTGGGGAAAAACCTGAAATCGCCCCTAATCTAAAAATTGCAAAAGAACTGGTTTGCCTTCAAATGGTTATTAACGAAAAAATTCAGCTTCCTATTGATATTGAAATCGTGAAATTAACGACCGATCATAACGAAATTTTATGCGATCTGGTTAATTTGGTTCAACCAGGATATTTTAAAAATAAAACCATTTTACTCGGCGATTATTACGGAATTTTCAAAGATAATCAGCTGATTGCCGTTACCGGAGAGCGGATGAAAATGAATACTTTTACTGAACTAAGCGCGATAATTACACATCCTGATTATACAGGAAAAGGCTATGCTAAGCAACTCATTACCCATGTTGTAAATACCATATTTGATCAGGCTAAAGTTCCATTTTTGCACGTTGCAGAAACGAATCTTGGTGCTATCGCCTTATATCAAAAGCTAGGTTTTACAACCAGACGCAAAATGAGTTTTTGGAACATTACAAAATAACATCCTGAACTCCATTTTTTAAGCAAGGAAACAGAGTTAAAAAATATTTTTATCTTTGCAACCACAAACTAATTAGAAAATTCCATGTGAAATAAAATTTCTTTCAGACAATTATAAAAGCAGCTGCAAAACAGTTTGCTTATTTGTTAATTCCCAAAAGAAAGAAGTTATGCTTATTTTACAAAATATATCCTATTTACATACGAATAGAGATTTGCTATTCGACAAAATTACTTTTACTGCGAATCAGCAGGAAAAAATTGCCTTAATTGGAAATAATGGTGTTGGAAAATCGACACTTTTAAAAATCATTGCCGGTGAATTGCAAGCTTCAGAAGGATTGCTTAGAACCGATGCAAAACCTTATTATGTCCCGCAGATTTTCGGGCAATTCAATCATTTTACCCTTGCCGAGGCGTTACAAGTGGATAACAAACTCAATGCACTTAAAGAGATTCTGAATGGAAATGTAACCGAGGAAAATCTGGAAATCTTAAACGATGACTGGACTATTGAGGATCGTTGCAATGAAGCACTAGAATATTGGCAATTAACCGATTTAGATCTAACACAAAAACTGGAAAATTTAAGTGGCGGACAAAAAACAAAAGTTTTCCTTGCCGGAATTTCGATTCACCAGCCTGAACTTATTTTATTGGATGAACCGAGCAATCATTTGGATTTGACTGCCAGAAAATTGCTTTATCATTTCATTCAAAATACGTCGGGTACTGTGATTATCGTTAGTCATGACCGCAAGTTATTGAATCTTTTGAATACGGTTTATGAATTAAATAAACATGGTATTACGGTTTATGGCGGAAATTATGATTTTTATGCAGAGCAAAAACAAATAGAAAACAACGCTTTACAACAGGACATTCATAGCAAAGAGAAAGCGTTGCGTAAAGCTAAAGAAAAAGAACGTGATACGCTGGAACGTCAGCAAAAACTGGACGCTCGCGGAAAAAAGAAACAGGAAAAAGCCGGCGTATCCCGAATCATGATGAACACTTTGCGGAATAATGCTGAAAACAGCACTTCGAAAACCAAGAGCATTCATGCAGAAAAAATTGGTGGTATCTCACAGGAATTACAAGGACTACGTTCTGGTTTACCTGATATTGATAAAATGAAATTTGGTTTTGATAGTACCGAACTACACAAAGGCAAAATACTTTTTACGGCTACTGATTTAAATTACGGCTATGGAGAAAAATTGCTTTGGAAGGAGAATCTAAACTTTGAAATTCTGAGTGGTGAGCGCCTTGTTTTAAAAGGATCCAATGGTTCCGGAAAAACAACTTTAATTAAAATCATTACAGGAAAAGTAGTCCCGACACAGGGAAGTATGTATAAAGCTAACGCTAAAAT
Source organism: Flavobacterium frigidimaris (assembly GCF_002217275.1). Lineage (NCBI taxonomy): Bacteria > Pseudomonadati > Bacteroidota > Flavobacteriia > Flavobacteriales > Flavobacteriaceae > Flavobacterium > Flavobacterium frigidimaris. The sequence goes on along the minus strand of NZ_MUGV01000038.1, from coordinate 54,957 downwards.
TGTATATATCGATCAGGATTATTCTTTAATCGAAAATGACTTAACGGTTTATGATCAGGCTCAAAAATTCAATGGTTCCGGTTTACAGGAGCATGACATTAGGATGCGGCTGAATCGGTTTTTGTTTTCACAAAATGAATTAGAAAAACCTTGCAGTGCTTTGAGTGGCGGCGAAAAAATGCGTTTGATGCTTTGTTGTCTGACGATAAACAATCAGGCACCGGATATTATTATTCTGGATGAACCTACGAATAATTTAGATATTCAAAATATTGAGATTCTTACGGCGGCTGTTAATGAATATGAGGGTACTTTGATTGTGGTCTCGCATGATGAAGCTTTCTTGGAGCAAATTAATATTGAGCGTTGTGTTGAACTTGCCTAACCGCTGATTTAACCACAAGGGTCGCAAGGATTTTACGCAAGGTTCGCTAAGCTTTATGCATAAATTAATCTCGCAATCCCGATAGCTATCGGGAGCAGAGTCGCAAAGTTTTCTTTTTTAAGCTTTTTTTACTTATTCTAAAAACTAAACCTCTTATTTAGCCCCGATGGGAGCGATATCCTTTTGTGCCGGTCCCGAGGCTTCGGGAGGCACAAAAGATATAGTGGACAGCGGGACTAGAGGTCTTTTGAAAATGAATAATGTGCTCTTTATTTTAATTCACAATTTATAATTCACAATTCACAATTCTACCCCAGCCATCCATCGCGATCGAGGCTTCTGTATTGAATGGCTTCGGCTATGTGTTGGGAGATTACTGTTGGCGAGGCATCTAAGTCGGCTATGGTTCTGGCTACTTTTAGGATTCTGTCGTAGGCTCTGGCGGAGAGGTTTAATCTTTCCATAGCCGTTTTTAATAACTCTTTTGATTGCTCGTCGAGTGCACAATATTCGCGAATTAATTTACTGCTCATCTGTGCATTGTAATGTATGTTTTCAACTTCTTCAAATCGTTTGGTCTGAATTTCTCTGGCGGCGGTAACACGTTTTCTGATTTCGACACTGCTTTCGGCTTTTCTGTCATCGGCGAGTTTCTCAAACGGAACCGGTGTTACTTCAATATGAATGTCGATTCGGTCTAATAAGGGTCCGGAAATTTTGCTCAGATAACGTTGCATTTCGTGTGGCGAAGAAGTATTGGGCATACTCGGATCGTTGAAAAAACCACTCGGACTCGGGTTCATACTTGCTACCAGCATAAACGACGACGGATAAGTAACCGTGAATTTAGCTCGCGAAATCGTTACTTCACGATCTTCCAACGGCTGGCGCATTACTTCCAAAACATCGCGTTTGAATTCCGGTAATTCGTCTAAAAACAAAACGCCATTGTGTGCCATCGAGATTTCGCCCGGTTGCGGATAACTTCCACCGCCAACTAAGGCTACATTCGAAATAGTATGGTGTGGACTTCTAAAAGGTCTTTGATTCATCAACCCAACTTCTTTCAGTTTTCCGGCAACGCTATGAATTTTAGTTGTTTCTAATGCTTCACGCAAGGTCATAGGTGGTAAAATACTCGGAACTCTTTTGGCTAACATGGTTTTTCCTGCTCCCGGCGGACCAATCAGAATAATATTATGTCCTCCGGCAGCGGCGATTTCCATACAACGTTTTATACTTTCCTGCCCGCGAACATCAGAAAAATCAAATTCGGGGAAATCCAAGGTTTTATAAAATTCGGCTCTTGTGTCGATAATGGTGGGTTTTAAATCTCCTTTTCCTTTAAAAAAGTTAATTACTTCCTGTAAATTGGTAACGCCGTAAACATCCAGACCAGTCACTATTGCGGCTTCTTTGACATTCTGAATTGGGAGAAAAAAGCCTTTGTATCCTTCTTCTTTTGCTTTTATCGCAATTGGTAATGCACCGCGAATAGGCTGTAAACTTCCATCAAGAGAAAGCTCACCCATTATAATATATTGTTCGATTTCGGGTGCTTTAATCTGATCGGAACCTACTAATATTCCCATTGCCAACGGTAAATCGTAAGCAGAACCTTCTTTTCGAAGGTCGGCGGGCGCCATATTGATGGTTATTCTTTTTCCCGGTAAATATAATCCGTTGTTTTTAAGGGCAGCTGCAATCCTGAAACTGCTTTCCTTAATAGCACTATCCGGCAAACCAACTAAGTGTAAACCAATACCTTTGTCCATATGAACTTCGATGGTAATGGTGGTTGCTTCGACTCCAAAAACGGCACTTCCGTAAACTTTTACTAACATAATTTCAATTTCATTAAATGTTTTTAAATCTAATGAAAATAATTATATTGTAACTATTTTACTACAAAAAAATATATTTCTAAAAAGGCAACTTAATCTGAACCTTAATCTCCTCCACAATCTTACTCAAATCCAAACTATTCTGATGCGACCATAACTCACTTTCAATCTGATTGTTTCGAATACAATTATGACACTCAATTGCTTCATGCGCATATCCTTTTCCAAGATTTGGCAAATTAAAAACTTCCTCCTTATTATCTTTTACAATCGAATATCCATCGGCCACATACCACGGAGCGTTCAATTGAATATGTCCTTTTGTTCCTCCGATCACTGCTTTCATGTCTGATTCAGAATTTATTGAAGCATTTAAAATAGCCTGTGCTTTTTCATAATGTAAAATCATAGAAGTCTGCAAATCAATTCCGTTTTTGCTATAGATTGATTTCGCTATAATTTCTTTCGGAATTCCGAACATGATATAGGATAGAAATAACGGATAAACACCAATATCATAAAGTGCTCCTCCTCCTAATGTTTTATCAAAAAGTCTTCCCCCTGCTGCTTCATCGGCATAAAAATTAAAATCGGCTTTTAGAGAGTTTACGTCGCCAATTATTCCCTGATTTACTTTTTCTACAACTTCTTTTACAGACGGAAGAAAACGCGTCCAAAAGGCTTCCATAAAAAACTTATTATACTTTTTTGAAGCCTCAATCATTCTAACAGCATCTGTATACGAAAGCGCCATTGGCTTCTCGCACAAAACATGTTTTCCGTTTTCTAAAGCTTTGATGGATAATTCGGCATGGGAATCGTGAGGCGTTGCGATATAAACAATATCAACCTGATCGTCGGCTAAAAGTGCTTCATATGAATTATATGCTTTTTGGCAGTTGTATTGTTTCGCAAATTCATTTGCTTTATCCAAATTTCTGGAAGCAACAGCGATCAAATTAGCTTCTTCTATCAATACTAAATCAGCAGCAAATTGATTGGCTATATTTCCCAAACCAATAATTCCCCAATTTATTTTATCCTTATTTTTCATAATGTCCTATTTACACTTCTAATCAAAAGGTTAACTAGCAAGCTTACGAAAATAGAGAAAAAAAGATTATCAAAAACAAATCGGTTATAACATATATTTCATATTTTTAGCAAAAATTTACCAAATTACATATGAAAAAAGCCCTACTTCTACTCTTTTTGAGTGTTTTTTTAACAAAAACGTATGCTCAAGATTACTTCCCTGTTAATGAAAGTGTGCACAACAAAAACAAGAACTTTACTGTTTTTACGAATGCCACTATTTATGTTACGCCAACTCAAAAAATCGAAAAAGGAACTTTACTGATCCAGGACGGTAAAGTTATTGCGGTTGGAAATACTGTTTCAATTCCGAAAAATGCTATTACAATAGATTTAGCCGGAAAAACAATTTACCCTTCTTTTATTGATATTTATACGAGTTTTGGAATTGAAAAACCAAAAGGAAATTTCACTCCGGGTCGTAACCGTAACCCGTTGTACGATACTAAAAGAGTTGGTTACTACTGGAATGAAAGCGTTCGTCCGGAAATCAACGTTTACGAAACTTTTAAATACGACCAACCAAAAGCTGATGAATTACTGAAAGCTGGTTTTGGTGTTGTTGGAACTCACGTTGCTGACGGAATTGCACAAGGAACCGGAGCTTTGGTTGCCCTGAACAATGAAGACAACAGCAAACAAATTATCGCAAATAAATTAACCAATCATTTATCTTTCTCAAAAAGTGCCCTTACCAATCAGGCTTATCCAAGCTCTTTAATGGGATCAATGGCATTGATACGCCAAATGTATCTGGATTTAGACTGGTACAAAAAAGGCAATTCTGAAACCAAAGATTTATCATTAGAAGCTTTAGCAAACAATGAAAAACTGGTTCAGATATTTACTTCTGAAGATAAATTAAACAGTTTGAGAGCGGCCAAAATTGCAAAAGAATTTGGTTTAACTTACGTTCTAAAAGGAAGCGGAAATGAATTTGAAAGAATTGAGGAAATTAAAGCTACCAATGCTAAATTCATTATTCCGATCAGTTTCCCGGAAGCTTACGATGTTTCAAATCCATATTTATCCAACCAAATTGAATTGGCTGATATGCGTTTCTGGAACCAGGCACCAACAAACCTAAAAGTGCTTTCAGACAACGGAGTGGTATTTGCCCTTACGACAGACAAATTAAAAAAGATTGAAGATTTCAAACCAAATCTACTAAAAGCTATAAAATTAGGTTTTGATAAAATGAAAGCTTTAGAAGCCCTGACTACAGTTCCGGCTGCTATTTTAGGAAAAAGCGATGAAATAGGTAGTTTGAAAGTGGGTACTTATGCTAACTTTATCATTACTTCAGGAGAAGTTTTTGACGAGAAAACAGTTCTGTATGAAAACTGGGTTCAGGGATCTAAATTTATTGTAAATGATCTTAGTGCTAAAGATATCCGTGGAAATTATGACTTAACAGTTGGAAAAGATGTTTACAAATGGAAAATCGACGGAACGGCTGATGCTCAAAAATCAGAGGTAACTACTGTTGATGCCAAAAAGGTAAAAAGCACTTTTTCTATTGCTAAAAACTGGATTTCATTGGTAATCAAACCTGCAGATACTATTAAATCGAACTACACCCGTTTAAGCGGCTTTATTGAAAAAACAGCTGCTTTATCTGGAAAAGCGGTTTTATCAAACGGAGACGAATTGGTTTGGACTGCTGTAAAAACGAGTCCGTTTGTTATGGCAAAAGATTCTTCTAAAGTAGAAAAACCAAATCCTATTATGCCTGTAACATATCCAAACGTTGCTTTTGGTGATACTAAAAAACAAACGGCCCAAACCTTATTGTTTAAAAATGCTACGGTTTGGACGAATGAAAAAGACGGAATCCTAACAGAAACTGACGTTTTAATTAAAAACGGAAAAATCGCTGCTGTTGGTAAAAATCTTGCTGATGCCGGCGCGACCGTTATTGATGCTAAAGGAAAACACATTACCAGCGGAATCATCGATGAGCATTCGCATATCGCGATTTCTAAAGGGGTAAACGAAAGCGGTCACAACTCAACTGCAGAAGTTACGATTCAGGATGTTGTCAACTCTGAAGACATTAATATCTATAGAGATTTAGCGGGAGGTGTAACTATTTCACAATTATTGCACGGATCTGCGAATCCAATTGGGGGTCGTTCTGCGATTGTAAAATGGAAATGGGGTTCTTCAGCAGATGAAATGTTATACAAAAACCAACCTAAATTCATCAAATTTGCTTTAGGTGAAAACGTAAAGCAAGCGAATTGGGGAATTGACAATCCAACTCGTTTTCCACAAACCAGAATGGGAGTTGAACAGGTTTTTACAGATTATTTTCAATTGGCAAAAGAATATGATGAAAGCTGGAAAAAATTCAACGCTGGTTCTAAAAAAGGAAAAGCACCAAGAGTAGATTTAGAATTGCAAACGCTTGCTGAAATTTTAAACAAAGAGCGTTTCATTACGTGTCACTCTTATGTAGAGTCTGAAATTTTGATGTTGATGAATGTTGCCGAGAAATTCAATTTCAGAGTAAATACATTCACACACATTTTAGAAGGTTATAAGGTAGCAGACAAAATGAAAGAACACGGAGTTGGAGCTTCAACTTTCTCTGACTGGTGGGCTTATAAATTTGAGGTGAATGATGCCATTCCGTATAACGGACCAATTATGCATAACGCAGGATTAGTGGTTGCTTATAACTCTGATGATGCTGAAATGTCACGCAGATTAAACCAGGAAGCTGCAAAAGCAGTGAAATACGGAAATATTTCTGAAGAAGATGCCTGGAAATTTGTAACCTTAAACCCTGCAAAACTTTTACATATTGATGATAAAGTAGGAAGTTTAAAAGTAGGTAAAGATGCTGATGTTGTACTTTGGAGCGAAAACCCGCTTTCTATTTATGCTAAAGCTGAGAAAACAATCATTGAAGGTGTTGTTTATTTTGATATCGAAAAAGATGCTCAGAAACAATTGGCCATTACTAAAGAAAGAAGTGAATTGATTGGACAGATGTTGCAGGAAAAAAATAAAGGAAACGGAACGCAACAACCAACCAGAAAAGAGAAGAAAGAATATCACTGTGATACTTTAGAACAGTTATAAGAACTTTAGAAAATTCATAATGATAAAAAAAGACAACATGATAAATAGAAACATATATAAATTGCTGCTCGTATTTTGTGCTTCTGTGCAAATAAATGCACAGCAAATCCCGGCGCCAAAACAAAGCAAATCGGTTTTGATTTTAAACGCCACGGCCCACTTAGGTAACGGAAAAGTGATTCAGAACAGTGCTATTGGGTTTAAAGATGGGAAACTAACATTAGTAGCCGATGCCACAACGATCAGGCTTGCTACTGGCGCTTATGACACCACTATTGATGCTACAGGAAAACATGTTTATCCTGGATTCATCGCTGCAAACTCGACTTTAGGTTTAGTAGAAATTGATGCTGTGAAATCATCTGATGATGAAGAAGAAATCGGAACATTTAATCCGAATGTGAGAAGTATTATTGCTTATAATTCAGAATCTAAAGTAGTAGAAACGGTGCGTCCAAACGGTGTTTTAATCGCTCAGGTTACGCCACGTGGAGGGAGAATTTCAGGAACGTCATCAGTAGTGCAATTAGATGCATGGAGCTGGAAAGATGCTATTTTGAAAGAAAATGACGGAATTCATCTTAATTTCCCATCCGGTTTTAAAAGATCAGGATCATGGTTTGAACCTGGCGTTATTGAAGCCAATAAAGATTATGCAAAACAGGTTGAGGAAATAAATGCCTTCCTGATTAATTCAAAAGCTTACAATCAAACGGCGACCAAAGAAAGAAACATTGTCTTAGAAGCTACAAAAGGTTTGTTTGACGGAACACAAACGCTTTATATTCATGCTGACGAGGAGAAGCAAATTGTAGACGCTATCGAGCTTGCGGAAAATCATGGAATCAAAAAAATTGTTATTGTTGGTGGATTTGAAGCTTATAAATCGGCTGAAGTTTTACAAAAATACAATGTTGGTGTATTATTAAGACGTGTTCACGACATGCCAACAAGCGACGACCAGGATGTAAATTTACCATACAAAATGGCAAAAATATTAACGGATAAAGGTATTGTGGTTGGACTTGAAAACAGTGGAGATCACGAACGTATGAGTGTTAGAAACCTTCCGTTCTTAGCTGGAACCTGTGCTGCCTTTGGTTTAGACAAAGAAGTAGCAGTACAACTGATTACTTTAAATACGGCTAAACTATTGGGCATTGAGGCAAGTTGCGGAACTTTAGAATCAGGTAAAGATGCAACACTCTTTATTTCTGAAGGAGATGCCTTAGATATGAGAACAAATAAACTAACAACGGCTTTCATTCAGGGAAGAACTATTAATCTGGAAACTTTTCAAAGCAAGCTGAACGACAAATTCAAAGCAAAGTACGGACAGAAATAGTCTAAAATCATTTTATTAAAAAGGCATCACTTGAAATTTTCATTTGATGCCTTTTTTATTTAAAAATGAAGCAATTTTACTATTTTTATAAATATTTAACCATAATTAGTCTTAAAATTAGAATTATTTTCATTGTTTTTTGTTAACAAAGCCGAAAAAACCTACACGTTTTCAGTTTCGGTTTAATAAATTGTAAAATTTAAGTTCATTTTAACAAATACACATAAAATATAGGGGGGTAAATTCAAAAATTAACAAAAATTAAACATTAGACTCTATTTTTGATAGGGGTGTCGAATGATTTTATATTTTTATAAAAAATTTAAAACTAAATAACTATGCGAAAAATTATTTTAAGTGTGATTCTTATCACTATTTTGGTACTGACTTTTGTATCAAATTTCATCTTATCAGACAACCCAATTCCAGCAGAAGCTGTAAAGTTTGATACCGGAGATACAGCTTGGATGATCGTAGCAACTGCATTTGTATTGCTAATGACACCAGGTTTAGGATTTTTCTACGGAGGTATGGTAGGTAAGAAAAACGTTATCAGTACTATGCTACAAAGTTTTATGGCAATGGTAATTGTTACTATTTTATGGGTTGTTGTTGCTTTTGGTTTAGCATTTGGTCCTACTATTGGAGGAATCATTGGAAATCCACTTCCAAATTTATTTTTTCAGGGTGTTGGTACAAATACTGCCTGGAGTCTTGCTCCTACAATTCCATTTATGTTATTCGCATTATTTCAAGCAAAATTTGCCATCATTACACCAGCGTTAATTACAGGTGCTTTTGCAGAGCGTGTACGTTTCTGGGCTTATTTATTATTCATGGTTTTATTCATCCTGATTATATATGCACCGTTGGCACATATGACTTGGCATCCTGATGGTGTTTTCTTCAAAATGGGAGTATTAGACTTTGCTGGAGGAACTGTAGTACACATGAGTGCTGGTTGGGCTGCATTAGCTGGTGCAATCTTCTTAGGAAAAAGAAAAATTCAAAAAGTTAACCCGGCAAGAATTACTTATGTATTACTAGGAACAGGTTTATTATGGTTTGGATGGTTTGGTTTCAACGCAGGTTCTGCTTTAGGATCAAATGGTTTAGCTGTACAAGCTTTAGGAACTACAACTGTAGCTGCTGCTGCTGCTGCAATGGCATGGGTTTTCCTTGACAAAATATTAGGACACAAATTATCTGCACTTGGAGCTTGTATTGGAGCTGTTGTAGGTCTTGTTGCTATTACTCCTGCTGCTGGTTTCGTAAGCATTCCTCACGGGATTTTCATTGGAGCTTTTGCTGCTATCGTAAGTAACCTGGTAGTAAGTAAATTCCCTAAAGGAAAAATCGATGACGCTTTAGATGTTTTTGCGTGTCACGGTGTTGGTGGTATGGTAGGTATGTTATTAACAGGAGTTTTTGCTTCAAAAGCAATTAACCCGGTTGTTGGTGACAATCAAGGTTTGATTTTCGGAACTCCAACTTTGTTTATCAACCAATTAATTGCTTTAGTAGGAGTTTCTATCTTTGCTTTCGTTGGTTCTTACATATTATTCTTCGTTGTAAATAAAATTACTCCTCTAAGAGTTACTGAAGAGAAAGAAGAATTAGGATTAGATATCTCTCAACACGGAGAATACCTATAAGAATTAATTCCCGATTTGCCCAATCATAAAAAAGCACTCTAGGTTTTACTTAGAGTGCTTTTTGTTTTGAATTAATTTCCCCTTTATTATGTTTTGATTTTAGATTGTAGATTTTAGATTTTTAAACACCTTATTCTATACTTTCTATTCTATATTCTATACTTTCTATTCTATACTCTATATTCTATATTCTATATTCTATATTCTATATTCTATTTTCTTGTCTCTTATCTCTTATCTCTTATCTCTCAAAAAACTACTTAAAATTCGAAATCCCAGTTTTCAACCAAGTCAGATATTCCTCAACATCTACATAACTAATAGTGGGTTTTGAACTGTTTAAATTCTTTCCTTCCAGATCAGTGATAACATATAAAGGTTGTGTATTTGTTTTGTATTTTGAAATCATAAAGTCCGTCCATTTATCACCAACCGTTTCAATTTTATCTCCTTTTGTAGTAACAAATTGCTCTTCTTTTGGCAATTCTCGTTTGTCATCTACATAAAGAGAGATCAAAACAACTTCATTTTTTAAGATAGGCAAAACTCTTTCGTCAGACCAAACATTGTTTTCCATCTTTCTACAGTTTACGCATGCATACCCTGTAAAATCTAACATTATAGGTTTATTGATTGATTTCGCATACGCTAATCCATCTTCATAATCGTTAAAAACCATAATACCGTGTGGTCCTAATTCAGCGCCTTCAGGTAAACCTTCTATTTCGCCGGTATTGACATTTGAACTTGCCGAACCTCCAAATCCAAGAGGACTTTCGCTATAGGTTTGTGGAGGTGGAAACGCACTGATTAATTTCAAGGGCGCTCCCCAAAGTCCTGGAATTAAATATATCGTAAAAGTCAGCACTAATAATCCGAATGATAATCTTCCAACCGAAATATGATTAGTTGGACTATCGTGTGGCAATGTAATTTTTCCGAAAAGATACAATGCTAAAGTTCCAAAGATTGCAATCCAGATCGCTAAGAAAACTTCTCTTTCTAATAAATGCAACTGTAAAACCAAGTCTGCATTTGATAAAAATTTGAAAGCCAAAGCCAATTCTAAAAATCCTAAAACCACTTTTACTGTATTCAGCCAACCACCTGATTTTGGTAATGAATTTAACCAGCCCGGGAACATAGCAAACAACATAAATGGCAATGCCATAGCCGATGAAAATCCTAACATTCCTATTACTGGCGCAATTCCACCGTTTGAAGCGGCATCCACTAATAATGTTCCAACAATTGGACCTGTACAAGAAAAAGATACAATTGCCAAAGCCAAAGCCATGAACAATATTCCAACTATTCCGCCTCTGTCTGCTTGTTGATCTGCTTTGTTCGCCCATGAATTTGGCAGCATAATTTCGAATGCTCCCAAAAAGGATACAGCAAATACAATCAATAAAATAAAGAATATCAAATTAAACCAAACATCCGTAGACAAAGCATTTAATGCATCAGCTCCAAATATTTTAGTCACTACTAATCCTAATATTACATAAATGGCAATAATTGAAAATCCGTAAATCACAGCATTTCGAATTCCTTTAGCTCTGCTTTTACTTTGTTTGGTAAAGAAACTTACCGTCATTGGGATCATTGGAAAAACACAAGGTGTTAGCAACGCAGCAAATCCGGATATAAAAGCAATAAAAAAGATCGACCATAAGCTTCTTGTTGGAGCTGAAACGGGAAGTTCTTCCTGCGCAGAAATTCCTTTCGGAGCAATATGAACATCTGCTTTAGCAGTATCGATAGCAACTGATTCTACTGTATCAATTGCAATTCCTGTTACTTTTGTTTCATCTTTTTTCACTTCAGAAACAGTTGCAACAGCTTCCATTTTGAAAGAGGCCGGAATTGCGATAGAGAATTTTTTACTGGAATTGATACAAACCTCTTTACAAACCTGAAAGTCAAAATCGACATCAACCGTTTTTAAATCCGGATTTGTAATCGTAATTTCCTGTTCGACATGCGCTTTCCCTTCAAAGAAAGTTTCATTTACACCAAAGACATCATTAAAAGCCGTTTTGGTTTTTCCTTCTTTGGCCTTGCCAACCAAATTATAATTTCCTTTTTGATTTTTAAACACAATTTCCAACGGAAGCGGTCCTCCGTCTGGCGTGAATTGCGAATACATATGCCAGTCTTTTTCAATAGTTCCATCAAAAATTAAAACAGCATTTGTACCTGATTTTTTTTCAATTTTAGCCGTCCATTTTACCGGTTCTAAAATCTGAGCGTTAACTTTTGCAAAAGCAAAAATGAAAAATAACAAAAAAACGATGGTTGTATTCCAGATACTTTTTGAAGTTATCGTTTGATAGGATTGAGTAAAGTTCATTATTGTAGTTCTATTTTAAGTATTTTATTTGTGGTATTTTCTATTTTAAAACGTTCGTCCTGCCTGATTCCGATAACCCATACAATCTGATTATCTGAACACAAAATCCACGTTTTTTCTTTTTCGATCAGTGATAATTTTTCATCTTTAAAAAGTTTACTGACTTTTTTAGATTTTCCATTCATTCCAAACGGATGAAAAACATCGCCTTCATTCCATTTACGTAAAACCAAGGGAAACTGGATTTTTTCGGCGTCAACAAAGATAGCTTTATTTGAATCTAATGTAATGTCGTCTACCTGACAAAGCCTCAATTTTAAGGGAAAATTAACGTCTTGATCTTCTTTATTTATGTAATATTCGTCCTTTTCATCTTCTTCTGAAAGCGGACTTAAAATCAAGGTATTTCTATTTTTTAGCAATCTAAATTCCTCAGAAAACACTTGTTTTCCAGATTGTCCATCCACTAAATCATAAATATCATTCCACGCCAGAAAGCCAAATTCGTTCAGCCATTGGTACAGATAGGATTTATAATTAGGTAATTTTTGAAGCTGATATAAATCAAAATGAATAGCAGCTCCCACTTCTTTCGCTACCTGCTGATAAATCATAATCGAAGCATCTTCAACCATTTCTTTCGATTCCTGTAAATACGATTGTGTCTTCTGGAAAGCATTCAAAAAGTTAGGATTGATTTGTTTAAGCATCGGAACTAAATCATGACGTATTTTATTTCGAAGATATTTATTAGATGCATTACTGCTGTCTTCTCGCCATTCGATATTATTTTCTTCAGCATAGTTCAGAATTTCATCTCTTGAAAATGGCAAAAGCGGACGGATAATTTTATCATTTTGTTCCGGAATTCCTGTTAAACCATCCAAACCGGTTCCGCGCGTTAAATTGATAATAAACGTTTCGAGATTGTCATCGGCATGATGCGCTGTTAGAATATAATCGAATTTTTCAGTTTCCAAAAGCTCATAAAACCAACTGTAACGTAGCTCGCGTGCTGCAACCTGAGTGGATAGTTTATAATCTTTTGCAAAAGCTTGGGTATCAAATTGGGTAGTAAATACAGGGATTTCATTTTGATCGCAATAGTTTTGAATAAAACTCTGATCCCCAAAACTTTCTAATCCGCGTAGTTGAAAATTACAATGCAAAACGGCAATTTCAAAAGGTAATTGCTGCAGCAAATGCAGTAACACCATACTGTCCAAACCTCCGCTAACCGCCAGAAATAGTTTTTTATCTTCCAGAAATGGAAACCTCGAAATGATGTGATTTTGAAATTTTAAAAACATTTGATAAATGTAAAGAATTAAATTCGATCAATTTTTAAATGAAATGTTAAGCATGTGTTTTTTCTGCCACGAATTCACGAATTATTTTTTCATGCAGATTTAGCTGATTGGCCTGGATTTTTTTGCCACAGATTAAAAGATTTACACCGATTTTTTAGTCATTTTAGTCCCTTAATCTGGGGCTATTCTTTTTTGCTGCGAATTTCACTAATTTTTACTAATTGTTTCACGCAGATTTAAAAGGATTTCAGCAGATTTACGCAAATTTATTTTACTAAAAATCTATTAAATCTGTTTCAATCTGCAGTATCAGCGTGAAACAAAATCATTTTAATCCTTTAATCTGTGGCTATATTTTTTCTTACCACAAATTTCACAAATTTTCACTAATTATTTCACGCAAATTTATTTTACTAAAAATCTATTAAATCTGCTTCAATCTGCAGAATCAGCGTGAAACAAAATCATTTTAATCCTTTAATCTGTGGCTATATTTTTTTTGCCACGAATTTCATTAATTTTCACTAATTATTTCACCCAAATCTATTTTACTAAAAATCTATTTAAATCTGCTTCAATCTGCAGAATCAGCGTGAAACAAAATCATTTTAATCCTTTAATTCTGTGGCTATATTTTTTCTTACCACAAATTTCACAAATTTTCACTAATTACTATATGTTTTATTATGCAGTTTACTAATAAAAATTTGCGAGAATTTGTGAAATATGTGGTTAACTTTTTTAATTTTTTACTGCAAAACCTCATGCATTGCCTTAGCCTTCAACAAACACTCTTCATATTCTTTTTCAGGGTCCGATTGCGCTGTGATCGCGCTTCCTACTGAAAAGGAGACGTATTGATTTTCCTGATTATACAGAATACTTCTGATTACAACATTAAAATCAAAATCACCGTCGGGAGTAAAGTAACCTACTGCTCCGCTATACAAACCACGTTTTGTTTCTTCGAGATTTTCAATAATATTCATTACAGAAATCTTCGGAGCTCCCGTCATACTTCCCATTGGGAAAGTCGTTTTCAAAACATCAACCGGAGCATATTGAGCATCTAGTTTTGAACTTATGGTTGAAATCATTTGATGCACCTGCAAAAACGAATAAATCTTGCAAAGCTCCACTACCTCAACTGAACCTCTTTGTGCTGTGTGCGACAAATCATTTCTGACTAAGTCGGTAATCATGATATTCTCTGCTCTTTCTTTAGAATCTGATTCTAAGAATTGTTTTGATTTTTCATCTTCAATCGGATCTAAAAATCGTTTTGAAGTTCCTTTTATCGGTTGTGAAACAATAGTTTCTCCCTCTTTTTTCAAATAACGTTCCGGAGAAGCAGAAAGCAGATATTGTTTGCAATTTTTAAAGAAAACCGAAAACGGCGCTTTTGAAATTTCATTTAATTTTAAAAATTTGTCCAAGGGATTTATAACCGCATTTTCAGCGTAAAATTCCATACAAAAATTAGCTTCGTACATATCGCCAATGTGAATATGTTCGAGCATTTTATTTACTTTTTCAATATAAAATTCTTTTGAAATTCGCTGTTCAATTTCCAAAGATTCCAGACTTTTTACTTCTAACTTTTCACTTCTAACTATCTCTTCAAAATCCTCCTCAACCTCATCATCACAAAGTAATAAATACCGAATTTCAAGCTCATTTCCTTTCAATAAAAATATTTTTTTTGGTTGAAAGAAAAACAAATCCGGAAAATTCAATCCATCAAAATTAGCCGATTTCAACTCTTCGACATCGTTTTTTAAATCGTAGGTCAAATAACCAAAAAGCCAGTCTTTAGTCGTTTGCTGATATTGTTTTAAATCGTCAAAAGCGTTTTGAAAATCCGTTTTTAAAGAGGTGAAAGCATCTACAGCCATCATGCAATCAAAACTTGAATAGTCTTGCGTATGCGAATTGCTGTCCAAAAAAACAACTTCACGAAATTGCTGTGACCATGTTAGAAGTTGCTGTTTAAACTGCTCTGGGTTTGAAATGGATTTATGAATGGAAACTCTCAAAAAAGTATAAATTTTAGACTCCAAAATTACGACAAAAAAAATCCTTCAATAAAGTAATCCCAAAAAATTATTGGCACACTTTTTAGTATATCGAATTAGTGCTAATTATTAAAACTTTTCTTGCCATTTGATTAAAAAATTACTTTCTAAAAAATGCCACAGATTGTACAGGTTAACACAGATAAAAAATCTCTAAAATCATTTCATCTGTGGCAAAAAAACAAAACTAACCTGAAAGACAGGCGAGTCTATTTATTAATCAAATTTTATAACCTTTATGAAAACAATTGCACAATTAGGTTTGACTACCTTGGTGATTATCGCATTACTATTTTCTTGTAAAAAAGCAGATTACGCTTCTGAGGAAGCTGCCGATTACAAAACTACAGCAGACAGCACGGCTGTTTCCTCATCTGCCGCAGTGCAGCCCAAAAACAGCAAACAGAAATTTATTCGAACCGCTGATATTAAATTCAAGGTTAAAAATGTCGTCAAATCTACTTATGCAATTGAAAATGCCGTAGCAAAATTTGGAGGTTTTGTTACGTACACTAATCTGCAAAGCAATATTCACGATCAGATTAAAACAAAAATCAGTCAGGACAGCACCTTGGAAACTACTAAGTTTTCAGTAGAAAATAATATTACCATTCGCGTTCCCAACACCCAGCTTGATACTGTAATTAAAAGCATCGCAAAGCAAATTGATTTTCTGGATTTCAGAGTGATCAAAGCAGATGATGTTTCGTTGAAATTATTAGCCAATCAGTTTTCACAAAAAAGAAGTGCCACAAATGAAAAAAGAATTGAAAAAGCAATAGACGCGAAAGGCAAAAAAATAAATGATATTATAGAAGCCGAAAATACTTTGGCCAGTCAAAAAGAAGGTAATGATAGTAAAGTCATCGAAAATTTATCTATGCAGGATCAAATTAACTTTAGCACCGTTACCTTACAACTTTATCAAAACGAAACGATTAAACAAGAAATAACAGCCGGAGAAAAAGATGCTGCGTATTACAAACCCAATTTAGGAATTCAAATTATCGATTCCTTAAAAACGGGTTGGTATATCCTGCAAGGAATTTTGGTTTTCTTACTTAACCTTTGGCCTTTTATTTTAATTAGTTTCGGCGGATTTTTCCTCTATAAAAAATACAGCAAGAAATAAGAAAAGTGTTAATAAAATAGCAATATCATAATAAAAAAAGCGTTATATTTGATATAGCATTCAATTAATCCTAAAATAGGGTTGTATTGATTGTGAATTCCTCAATAAAAAGAGACTAAATATTAAATTTCATTTTTATTAGGACAGAAAACGTATACGATTTCCAGCTAAATAAATATATTTTTTAACCTTTTAAAAATTTTAAGTATTATGAAAATTGCTACTATTATTGTCCGTGTTTTAATTGGTCTTTTGCTACTTTTTGCATCGATCAGTTATTTTTTCCATCTCATGCCAGAACCAGAAACAACCGGTAATTTTAAAGCCTTTAATGTTGGTTTAATGGCTGCAACGTATTTAATGCCTTTGGCAAAATCAATAGAATTGCTTTGCGGAATTGCATTTGTAACAGGACGTTATGTAACATTAGCTAATATTTTGATCTTACCTATAACGGTAAACATTTTGTTTATCAATTATTTCTTAGCTCCGGAAGGCTTGCCTATTGCAGCCGTACTTTTCCTGGCCAACTTATTTTTGATTTACAGGTATTGGGATAATTATAAAAGCGTTTTCACTGCATAAAAAATTTAACCTTAGAACTTTAAAATAACAAACCCGGCAAATTAAAAACCTGCCGGGTTTGCTTTTTATTGTCGGATAAACCATAAATGTTGTAAAAAAACAAGAATGTATTTAGTAATTATTTTTTACCACAGAGATCACTAAGACTTTTTATCTTTTGATGCCGTTGAAAACACAGAGTACAAAAAGCTAAACCAATACAAATATTTAAACTTCAGCTTTTTATAAAAATAAAGAATGAAATTTAATATTTCCTGTGGTACTATTTTTTATTTCAACATAGGATTGTTTAACCGCAATGTTAGCAAAGGATTAACAGAATGCCCGCAAAGATTAATTACATACAGCTTTGCAAACTTATTAAAGATCCTACACACAGCAGAAAAAAAACTTTGCGTGCTTTGCAGTAATTTTTTTTTGCTGCTCCACAGGTTTTCATGTTGATGCTAATTGGCTTTATTATGCTCGACCCAAACGAGGTCTGAGACATTATAACCAATTTCCTGTGCTTTTATAAGATAGTCTGCTTTTATACTTTCAGGAATTGTAGTTTCTCTTGAAAGTATCCACATGTATTTTAAATTTTCTCCTGCTACGAGTGCATATTTATAATCCGGATCAACCGCAATTACATTATATCCGGCATAAAAAGGACCAAAAAATGAGACCTTTAGCATTCCAACATTATCCTTTTTGACAAACTTGGCTTTCCCGATGCTTTCCTCCCACTTGTCTTTTTTGACATTATAGCCCCTGTTATCCACTTTAATCGTGCCATCATCCTTAAGCGAATATTCGGCCGTTACGTTATTTAAATTTTTCTCCCATTTATAATCTAATCTTGCAATTTCAAACCATTTTCCAAGATACTTTGCTTTGTCAAAATTAGTGACAGCAACAGCTTTTTTCGGAATCTTTGAACCACTACAGGAATAAAGCATAAATGCAATTCCCGCTCCAAGAAGTACTGGAGCTATATATCTATTTTTCATAATGTTATCTTTTTATAGAAGTAAAGATAGCATCAGAATTATACATCTAATTTACAAAATTATTTTTGAATTTTATATTTTCTAAACCAGAAATTTACAGCAAAAGAAAAACCCATCAATCCCGAGGCTACGGGACTGATGGGTTTTAAAGTATGCTTTTACGTAGCTTATACGTGTAATGCTCTATTATCAGTAGCGGCTAATGCTGCTTCTTTTACCGCTTCCGCGAAAGTGGGATGTGCGTGGCTCATTCTTGAAATATCTTCAGCAGAAGCTTTGAATTCCATTGCAGTAACCGCTTCAGCAATTAAATCAGCTGTACGTGCTCCAATCATGTGAACTCCTAAAACCTCATCTGTTTTAGCATCAGCAATGATTTTTACAAATCCGTCTAAATCTCCACTTGCTCTTGCACGACCTAAAGCTTTGAAAGGAAAACTACCTACTTTGTATTCTGTTCCTGAAGCTTTAACCTGCTCTTCAGTTTGTCCAACTGCAGCAACTTCTGGCCAGGTGTAAACTACACCAGGAATTAAGTTATAATCGATATGTGGCTTTTGACCTGCTAAGATTTCAGCAACCATAGTTCCTTCTTCTTCCGCTTTGTGCGCTAACATTGCTCCACGAACAACATCACCAATGGCGTAAATATTTGGAACATTAGTTTGTAAATGATCGTTTACTTCAACTTGTCCTCTGTCTGAAATTTTTACTCCTGCTTTGTCAGCGTTTAATCCGTCTGTGTAAGGACGACGACCAACAGAAACTAATGAATAATCTCCTTCAAGAGTGATGGTTTCTCCTTTTGCATTTTCAGCCTGAACAACAACAGCATCACCGTTTCTTTCAACTGATTTTACTTTGTGAGAAACGTAAAATTTCATTCCTTGTTTTTTTAATACTTTAGTCAATTCTTTAGACAAAGACGCATCCATTCCAGGAATGATTCTGTCCATGAATTCTACTACAGAAACCTGAGCTCCTAAACGCAGGTAAACTTGTCCAAGCTCGATTCCGATAACACCACCACCAATAATTACCAAGTGCTTTGGAACTTCTTTTAAAGCCAAAGCTTCAGTAGAAGTGATGATTCTTTCTTTGTCAATTTTGATGAAAGGCAAAGAAGATGGTTTTGAACCTGTAGCGATTACAGTATATTTTGCTTCGATAGTTTCAGAAGTTCCGTCTGCTTTTGCAACTGCAATGTGTGTTGCGTCTACGAAAGAACCTAAACCATTGAAAACAGTGATTTTATTTTTATCCATTAAGTAGTTGATTCCACCTACGGTTTGATCTACAACTGCTTGTTTGCGCGCGATCATTTTCTCTAAATTGATTTTCACATCACCAGAAACTTCGATTCCGTGATCTGCGAAATGAGCAATTTCTGCATAATGATGAGAAGAAGCAAGCAATGCTTTTGAAGGAATACAACCTACGTTAAGGCAAGTTCCGCCCAAAGAGCTATACTTTTCTACAATAGCTGTTTTGAAACCTAATTGTGCGCAACGAATTGCTGATACATATCCGCCAGGACCTGAACCTATAATGACTACGTCAAATGAACTCATAGTTTGTCTATTTTATTTTTAGCGATACAAAATTAAGGAATAAAGTTTTGTTTAAAGTTTAAATTTCAATGTTTTTTGTGTGAAATTTGAGGTGAAGGGTTTCTGCCACGAAGGCACTAAGACGCAAAGTTTTTTTTATGTTGTGGGTTTTACTGCAAAGGTCTCGAAGCTTTATTTTTTTAATCTCGAAATCCCGATAGCTATCGGAGAAGAGTCGCAAAGTCTGGGAAAAAATTGAATAGCGTCCAGCTTTAGCTGGATGGAAAATATCGTCAAAGTGAAAAGGCTTTAGCCAAATGCTGCAATTTTGGCTAAAGCCTTTTTCTATCTAATTCTAAAACCTCCAGCTAAAGCTGGAGGCAATTCAATAAAAACTTAGAATCTTAGCAACCTAGAACCTTAGTATCTTAGAAAATCACTGTCGAATTCTTCACTTCACTAATCATAAAAGTGCTTTGCGTGCTGCCTATATGTTGTAGTGTTGTCAGTTTGGTTACCAAAAATTCTCGGTAAGCTTCCATGTCTTTTACTAATACTTTTAATATGTAATCGTAATCTCCGCTTACGTGATGGCATTCTAAAACTTCGTTGAGTTTGATGACTTCGCTTTCGAATTTGGTTAAGAATTCTTTGGTATGTTGGATCAGTTTTAAATGGCAGAAAACCACAAATCCTCTTTCGATTTTGGTTTTATCGACTAAAGCTACGTAGTTTTTGATGATTCCTTCACGTTCTAGTTTTTTGATTCTTTCATAAACTGCTGTAACCGAAAGATTCAGTTTTAAGGATAATTCTTTGGTTGTCTTTTTACTGTCGGTTTGTAACAGAACCAGAAGTTTTTTATCAATTGCGTCTAAGGTCATGATTGTTGATTGTTGGTGGCTGTTGCCGAAAAAAAATCTACTTATTTGGGTTTTTTATAACAAATTTAAACTAATAATCCATCATAACCATATTTAATAGTTTTAAAATCTAATTTTTAAACTAATCATTGATTAATTTTCTTAATAGATGTTATTTTGAACTGATTTTCTTTTGAAAACGAGTGCCCTAGCCCAGATTGAAGAGTAAAGCCCGGAGTAAAAAAGGCAAGAGTTTCTTGTTCTAAAAAAGCGACCAACGGAAGCTCTTTTTAGAACATTAGAAACTTTGCCTTTTTTATGTCCCGATAGCTATCGGGATGAAACGGAAAGCTGGAATAGGTTCTAAAAATTTTGTTTCAGGTTTAAAGTTTCACGTTGTTGGAACTTGAAACCTGAAACTAGAAACAAAACAAACAAAAACTAACTATATGAAAGACTATAACCCAGCAGATAAAATTCAGGATTTGCAATACTTTGGGGAATTTGGAGGGGTGAATCCTTCGATTTCTGATTCTTCTACTTATACTTTCCTTTCGGCGAAAACGATGTTTGATACTTTTGAAGGCAACATGGAAGGCTGTTATTTGTATTCACGCCATTCTTCGCCAAGTAATTTATATTTGGATCAGGCTTTGGCGGCAATGGAAGGAACGGAAACGGCAAACGTTTCCGCTTCGGGAATGGGAGCCATTACGCCTACGCTATTGCAGTTGTGCGGTGCGGGCGATCATATTGTGTCAAGCCGAACTATTTATGGCGGAACGTATGCTTTTTTGAAGAATTTTACACCTCGATTCGGAATTGAAACGAGCTTTGTAGACATCACGAAATTAGATATTGTAGAAGCTTCAATTACACCAAATACGAAAGTTATTTATTGTGAAACGGTTAGTAATCCGTTGTTGGAAGTGGCTGATATTGCTGGTTTGGCTAATATTGCTAAAAAGCATAATTTGAAATTGGTGGTTGATAATACCTTTTCACCTTTATCTGTTTCACCTGCAAAATTAGGAGCTGATATCGTGATTCACAGTTTGACGAAATACATTAACGGAAGCAGTGATACGGTTGGTGGTGTTACTTGTGCCTCTAAAGAATTTATCAATTCATTGAAAAATGTAAACTCGGGAGCAAGCATGCTTTTGGGACCAACGATGGATAGTTTGCGTTCGGCCTCGGTAATGAAAAATCTTCGTACACTTCATATCCGAATCAAACAACACAGCCATAATGCGCATTTTCTGGCAGACCAATTTGAAGCTGACGGCTTGAAAACCGTTTATCCGGGATTGAAAAGCCACCCAAGTCATGAGTTATATAAAACGATGATTAATCCGGAATATGGTTTTGGTGGGATGATGACAATCGACGTTGGAACTTTGGAAAAAGCCAATGAATTAATGGAATTAATGCAGGCAAGAAACTTAGGTTATTTGGCGGTAAGTTTAGGATTTTACAAAACACTTTTCAGCGCACCCGGAACCTCAACTTCTAGTGAAATTCCGTTAGAGGAACAAACTGAAATGGGATTGACAGATGGCTTGATTCGTTTTTCTATTGGACTGGATAATGATATTCAGCGTACTTATGAAATGATGAAAGCTTGTATGGTGGAATTGGGAATTTTGTAATTTATATTTCGCAGAGATTCACGGAGGGTTTTCGCAGAGATACACTAAGTTATTTCACGCAGATTTAAAAGGATTTAAGCAGATGAGCGCAGATTTATATATTGCTCAGCTAAAAAAAAATCTATTTAAATCTGCTTTAATCTGCACAATCTGCGTGAAACAAAATCATAACGTCTTAAAAAGGCAAACATTTCTTTATATATAAATTTGCAAGATTTTTAATTTGTTTGTTTAAATCCGCTGGAGATTTTTCTCTTAGCGGATTTTTTTTAGAGAGCACAGAATTTTTCACGCAGATTTAAAAAGATTTAGGCAGATTCGCGCAGATTTATTATTGCTATAGCTTAAAAAATCTTTTTTTAATCTGCTTTAATCTGCCAAATCTGCGTGAAAAAATAAAATAAAAAAACCGTTCTGATCAATCTCAGAACGGCTTTCCCATTTATAATTTATAATTCACAATTAATAATTATTTACGCTTCAATCGCATTCAGCTTACTATTTTTTCTACTATAAGTAAAGTAAATAAACAATCCGATTAACAACCAAACTGTAAAGTAAATCCAGTTCCAAACGCTTAATTCGGCCATCATATACAGGCAGCAGATTAATCCTAAAAGTGGAATCAAAGAAAGGTTTTGTCTGAATGACCAAACGGCTAATCCAACTAAAACAAACAGGAAAATCCACATTGGTATTTTGTGTTTGAATAAACTGAAACCTGACTCGTATTTTAGAGAATCATTAATTGGTAAACCTTTTACGACTTCAGCATATTTAGCATCGTCGTCTTGGTATTGGCTTAATAAATGCTCTAAATCCGAAGTTTCAGCCGTTTTATTATGAACATCGATACTTTCTAAATAATTAAAGACTTTAGCTGATTCTTCTTTATCTAAAGCCGTTATAATTGTCGTTGCATCATTTGTTTGCGCTTCATTATTAATGAAAGCCATCGTCGCCTTATTGTTGAAAGCAAATGCATAATACAAACCAGCAATCATTAAAACAGGCAAAATATACTTTGAATTCACATAAGGCGTTTTGAATTTACCTCTTGGAATATCCGTTTTGTTTTGTAAAACCAAAACTCCTGCACAAACCAATACAAAGGCAAATAAAGTTCCGATACTACATAAATCGGTAACCATTGTTAAGTTTAAAAACAATGCCGGAACTGCCACTACAAAACCAGTTACAATGGTTGCAAAAGATGGTGTTTTGAATTTTGGATGCACGGTAGAGAATTTCTTTGGCAATAAACCGTCACGGCTCATGCTCATCCAGATACGAGGCTGTCCCATTTGAAAAACCAAAAGAACGCTAGCCATCGCAATTACAGCACTTACGGCGATAATTCCCGACATCCATTTTAAGTTTAATTTATCGAAAACAAACGCCAGAGGATCTCCAACATTCAATTCGTTATAACGCACCATTCCGGTTAAAACCAACGCAATGGCAATATATAAAATAGTACAAATGATAATCGCCCACATCATTCCACGAGGTAAATCACGTTGTGGATTTTTACATTCTTCGGCCGTTGTTGAAATCGCGTCAAAACCAATATAAGCAAAGAAAACGGCAGAAACTCCTTTTAAAACGCCACTAACACCATTTGGAGCAAACGGATCCCAGTTGGCAGTATCTACATAAAATACACCTACAGCAATAACTAAAAGTACGATACAAAGTTTTACCACAACCATTGCATTACTCGCATTACGGGATTCCTTCATTCCGCGGTACACCAAAGCTGTAATTAAAACAATAATAAATAAAGCCGGTAAATCAGCAACAAAATGGAAAGAACCAATTGTTGGTGCTGTTGTCCAGGCCGTGTAAGCAGCTTGTAATCCTGCACCTAAGTTTTCGTATGTTTTTCCGCCCTGCATTAAAGCTGTGGCATCTTTAAATCCGTTTGAAGCGGTTAGATAATCCATCTGAACCCATTGCGGTAAATGAATCCCGCCACTCTGGAGCAGTCCCGTAAAATAATCACTCCACGATATGGCTACTGTTATATTTCCGACGGCATATTCCATGATTAAAGCCCAACCAATTATCCAGGCAACAATTTCTCCAAAAGCTACATACGAATACGTATAAGCACTTCCTGAAACCGGAACCATCGAAGCAAATTCGGCGTAAGCAAAAGCGGCAAAACTACAAGCCAATGCGGTAAATAAAAACAAGAAAATAACGGCTGGTCCACCATCAGCACTTGCTTTTCCGATAGTACTAAAAATTCCCGCTCCAACAATTGCAGCGATTCCAAAAGCAGTTAAATCCCTGGTCGTTAAATGTTTTCCTAATGCATTATGACCATCTGCTTCGTTCTTTGCAACTTGCTTGAGAATATCTTGTACCGTTTTTTTTCGGAATAAACCTGATAATGCCATATATGATTTTGCTTTTTAAAATTAATTTATATCGGTCTTTGTGGTTTTATTTTGCAAATAATGCAAAAATTATCCTGATTTCAAATATATAAAACCATTTTGTTTTAATGGGAATTATTTTTTGCTATTAAGGCGCTAAGGCTCGAAGTTTTTTTGCCACAAATTGCACGAATTTTCCCGAATTATTTTTTTGCCACAGATTAAAAGATTTACACAGATTATTTTAAAATCTGCTTAATATGCGCGAAACAAAATCTTTTTAATCCATTAATCTGTGGCAGAACATTTTTTGCGAAAACAACTTTAAACTTAACAAATGTAACATTTATCAAAAAGTGCTTACTAATAAATTGATATTTAACTTAAAAGATAAACTATATGGAAAAAATTACAAGAAGATCATTTGTGAATAAATTTGGTATTGGCGTTGGTGCATCCGTTATCATAACCACTCTTCCCTCTTTTTTATCGGCACCGGAAGGAAATAAGACACCTTATACCGGAAAAAAATTAAATGTTGCGCTTTGTGGTTTGGGAGTTTACGCTGATTTGGTAGCGAAAGGAATTCAGGTTTCTGAATATTGTACGCTTGCCGGAATAGTGACGGGAACACCATCAAAAGCAGCACAATGGAAAAGTCAGTACAATATTCCAGAAAAAAATATCTATAATTATCAGAACTTTGATGAAATAATAAAAAATAAAGACATTGACCTGGTGTATGTGATTTTACCAAATGGCCTGCACAAAGAATTTGTCATTCGCGCTGCAAAAGCCGGCAAACACGTCATTACCGAAAAACCAATGGCTATTACCGTTAAAGACTGCGAAGAAATGATCAAAGCCTGCGACGATAATAAGGTGCAATTGGCACTTGGTTACCGCTTGCATTATGAACCGACTCATTTAGAAATTAAAAGACTCGGACAAGAAAAAGTTTTAGGACAAGTCCGTTTTATAGAAGCTTCTTTGGGTTATCAAATACATGATCCTCGTGATACCAAAAGCACTGTTAATTTGAATGACCGAAATGAATGGAGACTAAACAAAAAATTATCCGGAGGTGGTCCGTTAATGGATTTAGGGATTTATTGCATTCAGGCCAGTCGTTATATTTTAGGAGAAGAGCCTATTGCTGTTACAGCACAATTTGGAACCATACATAACAAACAAATTTTTTCTGAAACTGAAGAAAGCATTTCGTGGCAAATGGAATTTCCAAGCGGTGCGCTCTCCAGTTGCAACACTACTGTTAGTTATAATGTTGATAGATTATACGCTTCCGCAGATGAAGGTTTCTTTGAACTAAGTCCAGCATTGAGCTATGGACCGTATGAAGGAAAATCATCAAAAGGACCATTAAAATTTCCGGTTATCAACCAACAGCAAACTCAAATGGATGAAATCGCGAAAGTACTTTTAGAAAACAAAAAACTGCCCAACCATATTACTGGAGAAGAAGGATTGAAAGACATTAAAGTCATAAACGCCATTTACAAAGCCGCTGAAACTGGAAAGAAAGTTTCACTGACGTAGTTTTGCCACAAAGGCTCTAAGACACAGAGTTTTTAATAATTTTAATTCGTGAATTCGTGGCGGAAAAAATAGCCACGAATTCACGAATTATTTTTTTAAAATCTTTGCGAACCTTGCGTAGACCTTTGCTCCCGATAGCTATCGGGATTGCGGTTAAGCCTTCAGGCAGCTTCTCAAAATACTAACCGGATGCTGTGCTTCCCTACTCGTTCCATCATAAATTTGATGACGGCAGCTCGTTCCTGCGGCAGCGATTTTTACATTTTCGGCCGTGGCACGCACTTTTGGAAATAAAGTATCTTCTCCCATTTGCATGCTTACCTGGTAATGTTCTTTTTCGTAACCAAAAGATCCTGCCATTCCGCAACAGCCCGAATTGTAAATCGTAACCGTAGTATTGGTTGGTAAATTCAGCATCGCAAAAGTTGCTTCAACAGAACTCAATGATTTCTGGTGACAGTGTCCGTGAATCTTGATTTCTTTCTTTTCATCAGAGAATGAATCCGGTTTTATCTTTCCATCGATAATCTCTTTTTTAAAGAATTCTTCAATGGTAAAAGCATTTCGGGATAACTTCTCAGCTTCTTCTTTATCATCTGCCAAGCGAAGATATTCATCCCTGAAAGTTAAAATAGCAGAAGGTTCAATACCAACCAAAGGCGCATTGCCTAAAACCAAATCTTTAAAAATGCGGACATTGTGATTGGCTATTTTTTTTGCTTCTTCTAAAAAACCTTTAGACAAATAAGCCCTTCCGCTTTCTTCATGGTCGATAACCAGAACTTGGTACCCTAGTTTAGTTAATAATTCGAAAGCATCGATTCCTATATTTACATCATAATAATTGGTAAATTCATCTACAAACAAATACAATCTTCCGTTCGGAAAATCCGTAACTGCAGGTTTATGATTTTCATGCCATTTTCTGAAAGTCTTTTTTGCCAAAAGTGGCACTTGTCTTTCCGGCGCAATTCCCATGCTTTTTTTAACGAGCGATTGATTCGAAATAAAATTGGTGATTGACGGAAACTTACTTCCCATTTTATTCAGTTTTGCGTTGTGTGCAAAAATCTTATTTCGGGTCGAAAATCCGTTAGCTTTTTGATATTGGTATAAAAATTCGGCTTTTAAAGTTGCAACGTCCACATTACTCGGACATTCGCTGGCGCAGGCTTTACAGCTTACACACAATTCAAAAACTTCATATAATTCTTTCTGGTCAAATTTGTTTTCTTTTTCAGAATAGGTCAAATATTCACGCAGCGCATTGGCTCGCGCACGCGTGGTTTCTTTTTCGTTTTTAGTTGCTCGGTAACTCGGACACATCGCTCCTCCTGCCGATGGCAATTTTCGACAATCTCCAGATCCGTTGCATTTTTCGGCCGCACGCAAAATCCCTAAACTGTCTGAGAAATCCTGAAACGTTTTAATATCCGGTTCTACCCTGCCCGAAATCACACGATGGTTTTCATCCATCTTTAAAGCGTTCACAATCTTCCCGATATTCAAAACCGAATTCGGGTCAAAAGCCAACTTAATGCGTTTCAACAATTCATAATTTGTCTCGCCAATCATAAACGGAATAAACTCGCCGCGCACAATTCCGTCACCGTGTTCTCCGCTTAGCGAACCTCTGTATTTTTTAACCAAAATTGCCACATCGGTCGCGATGGTTCTAAAAAGTTTTAAGTCAGATGCTTTCTTCAAATTCAAAACCGGACGTAAATGCAGTTCGCCCGCACCCGCATGCGCATAATAAATCGCACCTTGTCCGTGACGCAGCATCATCGCCGAAAATTCTGCAATATAAGCGGGCAAATCGCTCAACTCAACCGCAGTATCTTCAATAGAATCGGCTGCTTTGTCGTCTCCAACAATACTTCCTAAAAGTCCGAGGCCGGCTTTTCTCAATTCGTTTACTTTTTCAATATCGGCCCCGTAAATTTTTACGAGCGCGTAACCAAAGTTGTTTTTTTCTAAATCGGCAACCAAAGCATTCGCTTGTCTTTCTGCATCTTCAGGATCATGCGAAGCTACTTCAAACATCATAATCGCCTTCGGTTCTCCCACCAAAAAGAAACGATTTTTAATGTGTTCGCGATTCGTTTTGGTACAATCCAAAATCGTGTCGTCGATCATTTCTGCTGTGTACAAATGATGTTTCATCGCCACCACAACAGATTCCAGCGATTCCTGAATACTATGATAATGCGCTACCACCATAATATTATTGGCCGGCGGTAAATTGTCAACTTTTAAGGTAATTTCATAAGTAAAAGCCAAAGTTCCTTCGCTTCCGCAGAGTAATTTTCCGAGATTGATTGTCGGTTCTGTTCCGCCAAACAAATCCGATTTCAGTAAAATATCAACCGCATAACCCGTATTTCTTCTGTGAATCTCCGGTTTCGGAAACTCTTTTACAATTTCATCCTGCATTGCTTTTACCGAAAGTTCGTCGTAAACGCTTTTGTATATTTTATTTTCTAAGGTATCGCCTTTGGTTTTCTCGATAAATTCCGCCGAAGTCAGTTCCTTAAAAACCACTTCCGATCCATCGCTCAAAATCGCTTTGATCTCCACAATTTTATCGCGCGTCACGCCATAGCGAATCGAAGTCGTTCCCGAAGAATTATTGCCCACCATTCCGCCAATCATACAGCGGTTAGATGTAGAAGTATTCGGGCCGAAAAACACGCCATGCGGTTTCAGAAACAAATTCAGTTCATCGCGAATCACGCCAGGCTCTACCGTAACTGTTTTTTTAATCGGGTCGAAATTCAGGATTTTGGTAAAATTCTTCGAAACATCGACCACAATTCCGTCGCCCACCGTTTGTCCGGCCAGCGAAGTTCCCGCTGTTCTTGGCGTAATCGAAATCTGATGCTCCCCCGCAAACCGAATCAGTTTACTAATATCTGCGATCGTTTTAGGCACCGCAACTGCTTTTGGTTTAATCCGGTACACCGAAGCATCGGTCGAATAAAGCGTTTTATGAAGATCATCGTATAAAAGTGTTCCTTCCAACGATGCTGATAATTGTTCTAAATCCTTAAATAGTGACATTTTTGCTGAATATTATTTGACAAAAATAGGTTTTTTTAAGGTTCTGAGGTTCTAAGTTGCTAAGGTTCTAAGGTTTTTTTTTTGGAGGCGCAGAGGAGCAAAGGAACAAAGGTTCGAAGGTTTTTTCTCATTTTATGTCATTCCGAGGAACGAGGAATCCCCGCAAGTAACTCTACAAAGATTGGAATTTCGTTGCGGAGTTACTTGCGAGGATTTCTCCTTTGTCGAAATGACAAATAGTAACGTATAATCATTATTTTAAGAAATTTTACGCAATTTTTTTCCGGGCCTTTACGATTTTTACAATTGGAATTTCAATTTCATTTATTGGAATTTCGTTTTTAATAAGGAGCTATTTCCTGCTGTCCTTCTAAATCTTTTGTGTCCGCCGCGGCGGACACAAAAGGATTTTCCCTCCCATCAGGGCTAGGGCATTCTTTTTCATAAGAAGTTTTATCCAAAGTTAAAATTTGTAAGAAAATTATTTTATTTTAAGAAAAATATTATATTCGTTATTTATAAGTTTTTATTTACAAATAAATATAATATGTCGAAATTAACAATATTTGGAAAAGCCAATCCTGTAGTAGGTAAAAAAGAATATTATTCAATTTATGATTTTTTTGGTAGCTCCAACCTTGTTTCATTTGATCAATCACAATTTCAAAGTTTATCCGATGAACATGTTAAATGGAGCATTTGGACATTGAGTGGAAGTTCATGGTCAAAAAGACCTGAAAACAACAAGACAGGAATAACGGTACCTTATACTTTTTCTCAAAAAAGCCTGACCAGAAAAGGAATCCGAATGCTGGTCGAGGCAAATGGCGAAAAAGCAGTCCTTGATATAAAAACAGAAAAAGCCACACAAGGGAAAATATTGCATGTTGATTTACTAGACAATAATTATAATAAACCTACAAGACCATTTGCATACGGCGATTGGATAATTGCCCGTGTACATTGTGTAGATATGGAATTGCTGCCTGTAAAAGTAACTTTATGGGAAGATGACGGAGATAAAACGAAGCAAAACACAACAAATGTAAGGATCGAAACTAAAATAAGCGACATTTTAAATGGAATAGCTTATGCTAAATTTTATCTAAACCCTAGTCATGCCTGGCTGGCAAATGCGAAATTAGCTAAAGGCGACAAAAACGAAGGAAAATTTCATGAGTACTACGTAACTGCCGAAATTTTTGAAAAAATTTCGAAACGAGCAACAAGTAAAAATGCAAATATCCCCAATCCTGATTATAAGCCAGAAGTTCAAGCACCTAAGAAGCAAACTCCGGCGGAAAAAAAAGGCCCGTCTAAAAAAGAAGAAAAAGGAATAGCGAAATCTGAAAAGAACATTCATGATTATCATGAAACGAAAGTCTCTGTAAAAAATGAAATTTCGACAAATCCTGTATGGGAAAAGATTAATAGTATGATGACCGTTAATATGGATCCTGATTGGTGGAAGAAAAAAGAAGATGAAAAAGGAAAAAATAATTGCCCTAGATGTAATCAAGATTTTAAATATGATGACATTGTAAAAATATTTCCATCAGCTTCGAAAAATAAAAATTTAGCAACGAAATTAATCGAAGAAATAAATTTATTAAAAGATGAATATAAAATTAATACTTGTCTAAGAAAAGCTCATTTGATAAACCAATTAGGTTCTGAAACAGGTTTTAATACTTTGATAGAAGAAATTGACGGATATAGTACAACTACCCTAACGAATTTATTTGGTTATTTTAAAAGACATCCAAAAGAAGCAGAGATTTATAAAGGAAATCTTTATGAAATTGCTATCAGAGCTTACGGTCTAAGAAAAGTAGATAACGATGAAGATATTGTATCTTGTGTTTTATCGCCTGGAGGTAAATGTAATGACTTAGGCAATGAAAGTAAAGAAGAAGGTTATACGTATATTGGGCGAGGATTAATTCAATTAACTGGAAAATACAATTATTCTCAAATTAATAAAGATTTTAAAAAAGCCTTTCCAGGGAAGGGAGATTTAATAAAAAATCCTGATCTTTTAGAAGAACCTAAATACGCCGTAATGTCTGCATTTAGCTACTGGATTAATAATAATCTAAATTCTAAAGCTGATATAGGATCAAATCCAGCAAATGTTGATAGTATTACAAAAATTATAAATAAAAACTTAGATGCGAGTCATTATGAAAAAAGAAGGAAATCTTTTTTGACTTCAAAAGAAGTTTATCGTCTAAATGAATGTAAAAATATAGATCAAGAATTAAATGCAGGAGTTGTTATTAGATTAATAAGAAAATGGCAAACAAAAAAATCAACTATTGGCGAATTTACAATCGATAATTCAGATATAACGGGATACATATTAGAAGAAAAAGGACCAGACACAACTATTTCAGGAATTGAACAAAGAATTCCTATAGGTACTTACAATCTAGTTTGGCATAATGGTACAAAATTTAAAAATGTTTTAAAATTATATAATAACGAAGTTAATATTAATAGGGCAATTTTAATTCACGCAGGAAATTCAGCTGAGGCAACAGAGGGATGCCTATTACCTGGTTCTTCAAGAAGTGTAGATTGGGTATCGAAAAGTGTTGATAAATTAAACGAAATAAATGAATACGTTAAATCAATTGGAATTGAAAATGCAAAAATTATAATAACTCAAGAATATGAATAAATTAATCGCCTTAATAATTTTGTCGCTTTTTATTTCTTGTACATCAAAATCACAAAGTAAAGAAGCCACAATAGCTGATTTAAAAATCGCTTTTACAAAAAATGATGAAAAACTTTTTTTACAAAACTTTCCGAAAAACTACAATCAATTTGTAAAGTATTTTGGATGGAATGATAGCTTAGATGTTCCGTATCCGTTATATAATGAAAGTGAAGAATATATCAATAGATTATTTAAAATAATTAAAAAAGACAAAACTGGTAAATCACTTAAATTAATTATAGATATTGGCATTAATGGAAAATATCAAGCTGATGCCGTAAACTATTTTAAAATAAATATTGAAAGAATATTTAAGGAAAATCCAAATTTAGCTTGTGATCTTCTAGGCAATAGAACGCTTGAAGAAATAGATAGTTTTTGGCACTTTTATTTAGATTCTCCACAACCATTGACCGCTGTTCCTGATATCTTTAAAATTCTAAAAAATAGCTGTCCTCAAATATATTCTTCGCTAGAAAAAGAATTGACATTAATTCAAAAAGAGAATTTAGTTTCCGAAATTACTAATGAAAGTAAAACCAATAAATTAAAATTAATCAACGATTTTATACCAGAAGGTTATACAATATTAGACAGCTTGTCCGGCTATATAAATGATGACAATTTAACAGATAAAATTTTAATTTTAGCCAATAGTCAAGAATTTAAAAATAACGAATCCCGAATATTATTAATTTTATTATACAACCAAAATAAGGAGTACTCGTTAAATTTTAAAAGCTCAAATATTATTCCTTGCTTAAAATGTGCTGGAGGAACTGGAGGAGAAGATTCGTATGATGATTTATCTTTCAATAATAATATCTTAAGTTTTATTCAATTAAAAATTAGCGATTCTAATTTAATCAAAATAAAGTATGAATTTTTAAATAATAAAAGTGATTTCAAGTTAGATAGAGTTACTACTACAAGCTCTGAATTAAATAATGACTTTGCAAATACGGTTTCAATAAAACTAAATACTTCAATCTCTTTAAGAAATTTTAATTACCAAGATTATAAAAGTTATTTAAACTATTCTGTAATAATAGCCGACTTAGATGGTTTCACTAATTTAAGGAAAGAAAAAAAAAGCAGTTCGATAATACTGGAGAAAATTAAAACTGGAGAAAATGTAAAAGTAATTGACAATTCAGGAGATTGGTGGTTTGTGCAAACTAAAGAAGGCAAAAAGGGTTACGTGTGTAAGACCAAGATAAAAAATGAATAACTATTATTGATATCGTCTTGCTCGTTGACATTTAGAATGTAAAATAGTTACGCGCACGAGCGATACGCGCGCCAGCACGGGGACAAGAAATAGTTCCCAAACAATTCCCTCATCCAATATTTACAATCCCTGCTTACAGCACTTTATTTTGATTTGTTGACAGTGTAAATTCCGCCCACAAGTAAAATGACGCCCAGCCCTAAATAAAGGTATCCCTGTTGTTTACCTGATTCGTTGGACGCATTAATTTTTAGTCCTAATAAATTAATTTCTTTTGTATTATCAGCTATTTTGTTGATACCTATATATCCCACACCGAGACTAATAACGATTAGAATTATTCCTATTATTTTTGATGGATTCATGTTTTTTGAATTTAATTGTTTCTCTAATTTAAGAAAAATATTTTTCAATCAGATGATAATATTCATTTTATCCTAATTGATGAGGGAACATGGAACCCTTCAAACCCAAATAAACACTTTAGAAAACAGCTTTTTTTGGTTGAACGAATTAGCCGAAGTTTTAAATCCTTATTTGAGTTTGGAATACGAAAGGATTTTGCTCCCGACACTTCGGGACCATCAGGGCTAGGGAAATCTTTTCCACAAAAAGGTTTAAGATTTATAACTTTCTATTCGTTATTTTTCCATTCTCATTAAACATAACACACGGAAATTGAATTCCGGAAAACTTCCCAAATTCTGAATAATCATGATTAAGTACTTTTTCTCCCTCCAATATATACAATAAAACCCTATTATCTGGTAATAAAAACCAAACCGAATTATCTGTGCTCTGCTCGTCATTTAATTCAAAAAATATGGCTTTCTCAATGAATTTTTGATCAAATCTATAATTACAGCCGCAATGATTTTTTTCTGAAGTTTTTAAAGCTTCGTTACTATCAAAAGTTGGTTTGATATTATTTACTGCAGACCAATTTAAGCTTTTTACATAATCATCCTGCTTTTTCCATTCTTCAGGATTTTTATTTACGCCATCAATATTATAAGCGTTAATTGCATTATTATTAAAGTAATAAATATCAAGTTTGAGATTTGGATTACTATTCAAGCTTTCTGAAATGAACTTTATCGATTGAACTCTTTTTAAAATTTCCTGATAATCAGTTTTAATAGAATCTCGGGAATAAATTGAATTCCCTTCCTTTGATGCTAAAAACTGAATGCAAACATTTGGAAGCATTTTGTCATTTTTCAACGTTACTTTAAATGTTTTCGGTTCATTCCAAATATATCTTCCTCTACCAAGCACTTCTTCAAAAGATAGAATATTGAAATCAGTTTTTAATTCGTTTATCTCTTTTAAGTAAGTATAAGCCGATAATTTATAAAGCTCATCATTATTATTTCTAATTATGTTATTGACTAAATATTTCAGCAATTCATTTCCTTCAAGCGGTTTCTGAATTTTAGATTTAGTATTAAAAACTTCATCTAGTATTTTCTCAATTTCAAAATTATAAATGAGATCCTTATTATCATCCTCAAAAGGCATTGCGTAACCCCAAACATACTTTCTGGATTTGAAAGTTTTTTTAGACTGCGTATTTTTAAAAACCTCAATCACAAATTGATTTCGATAAGAACTGTGCATGCCATAACAACAGCCATTAGATAAATACTCATTAAGCTCTTTTTTGTATACAGCTATGTTTTGTAAAACTTTAAAAATGTATTCTTTTTGTTCCTGATTCCAGGCAATTACAGGTTCACTATTGTAAAGGCTCAATAATTTCTCAGGATTATTTTTTATGTAGTTGGTGTCAATTTTAAATTTTGATAATAATTGAGTGGTATCATCAACTTTTTGTAATTCCAGCAATAAATTCTTGATTGCTTTTTGATTTTTAATAACCTTCTTTTCTGTTTTAAACTCTTTGTCAGTGTCATCAAACTGATTAACATAAGTAATTTTAGAAATGACTATTTTTTCAGCTAAATCCTGAGAGTTTGCTGAAAAGGAAATTACCAATAACAGTAGAAGAATTTTTTTAACCATACTTGAACTTTTATTTAATTAAATACTTCCAGAAGAACTCTATACGACATAAAAACACATCCAAAATCTTTTCCCTCGATTCCCTCAATAATGACCCAATCTAAAATTCCTTTATTTATAAGTTGATACAATTCATATTCAATAAATTCAGGAGTATAATTTAATTTTTGATAATCAGGATGTGTTCTAATAAGCTCTGAAAATTTCCATTGTGAAAACTTAATTTCATCTACAGTAATATCATAGGCATAAATAACTCCATCTTTCTCTGCCGTACAACCGCTTCCGTGAAACCAATATTCAATTCCTTCTATATTTCCTTTTCTTTCAAAAAAAGTACGTGAAAATGAACACGGATTGATATCTTGTTTGTACTTAGTTTTTAATAAAGTTTCAAAATGCCTTATAAAATTGATATAGTTGATTAAAATTTCTTCGATCATAGTTTTGTAAAAATAACTATTTATATTTAGCCTAAAATTCTTTTAAAATATTTTTCAATATACAATTGCAACAGACGGAACAAAAATAATTGATGGAGATTTAGCAAGAGATACTTATGAGCAAATAATGGACTTGTACGACAGTGATGCAACTATCGAAATCATCGAAAAAGAAATTCCTTTTGCCAAACGAGATTATGGAACTATTGCCCTGTGAATACGAGCGAGACGATCGCGCCAGCACGGGATATAATTCAGTGAATATTCTATTTGAAAATAGCAGTTTGGAAGTCTTCATCATTAATCATTTTGTTGTTTTCAATCATGAAAACAACTAATTCAGCAAGTAAACTAAAAGAGCCGACTAACGCTTTTTCAATTTCAGCTTCCTTAATATTAGAGCCATGAACAACTTTAGAACGCAAGCCATATAGACTTTTGATTTCTTTAAATTTTAGTACTCTTTCTTCACCTCTTCCACATAGTAACGATGATATGCTTAATGATAATCGATAAGTGATTTCTGTTGAAACATCAACTATACTTTCAATTGCAGCCCAAATAATTGCAATAGCACTTTTAATATCCACACAATATCTCCACGAATTTATTACTTCGATAGAATATCTAAATTTTTCATGTTTATAAGCTAAAGTATTTGCTATCTCAAAATACTTTTTAATCCAATCGATATCTGTGTTTTCAATTTTGATTTCTTGCAGAGTTTTTAGCTGAATCATATTAACATGATAATCACAAAGACCTGCTTGGATATTTTCAGGGCCTTTTAAATTGTTCCAAGAGCGATTCAACAATGCAACTGAATTTATCGTCGTTTTATTTCTTAAGACAAATAGTGTATTTAATAGCCACGCTCTGTTTAAAATGTCATAACCAAAAGTGGATTCGTTTTCGGTACTAACGATTTCAAATGTATTTTGTAAATAACAAAAAGGCTCAACTAATGACCATTGTTTAAAACCTTTGGAGCCTAATCCCGCCAATTCAAATACAGATATTTTATTGATTTTTCTTATCGTTAGATACGGCAGTAATTCTATTTCATTTTCTTTAAAATGGATTCCATTTCCTAAAATGTACCATGTTCCTTTTGTTACCATTAGTAAAGAATTTTTATGTTAGTGGCTCACAGTATTCTTTATTCACTACCTTATCTCTCAAAACAGCTTTGTTACTAAAATTTCTTGTTATGTTTCGTACAATTTCGCTGTAATTATCGTTACCTTCTCTCTTGTGATAGAAGGGTTTTATTGAAACACAATTCTTATGTTCAAAAAGTGTACTTAGAAGTGTTCTGTCTGAATTTCCGCAGGAATGTCCAAAAATGAATATCTGGTAATCTCCTCCATTTAAGAACTCTAATAGTTTTTTGTAGTTATCTGTTTCTAAATACTTAATTGATTTGATATTTTCGAGATAAATATTGTCATTTAGATTTTCAATTGATTTGTAGTCTTCATCAATTTCGTCTCCAAATCCAAAAATAACATTATTATTATCTCTTTGGTTAGTAGTACCATGAATATGAATAACATTTTTTTCTACATTTCTATTAAAATCTCCAGAAAGGTCAAACCAAGAAACATTATAATATAATTTTTCTGTAAATGTATAATTGAAATTCAAAAATAAAATTTCAGTTGGTTGTAAGTTGAAATAGTTAATAGCAGAATCTGAAAGTAATCTGTTTCTTATAGTGCTTGTTGGGTCACTTTTCCCTATTGTAGATATTAAAGAACGTTTTTCTTCATTTATATCCTCCATTGTAATATCTCCAGAATTAATACCCTTAAGGTCATTCCTAATCTGTTGATATTCAAATTCAACTTTTTTGTTAATGGATGCTTCTGTGAAATCTTTTAATTTAAAATTAGAATAAACCTTGTACGTGATAGCTTTTTTTAAATGGTTGTCAGTACTATCTCTGCCAAAGCCTTCATTGAAGTCATATTCTATTTTTTGTAAATATGTTTCTAATAGTTTTTGTATTTCGGTGAAATCGGAATTTAATTGAGAGATTTGATAAGTGCAATTTTTATCCTTAAAAGATTTTTTTAGTAATAAGTAGTACTCATTTTCTATATCAACCCAATTTTGAATTTGCTTTTTTTTATTTATTTCTTCAAGAAATTTATTTTTAAAAGTTAGTGAACTTCCACCTGATTCTAAAATTTTGGATAATTCTTCAAATGTGGTAATTGACGACAAATAAGCACCTGGCGGTTTTTTGTTGATACTAAATTCTGAATTTTCAAATACTCTTTCTGTAGATGACCTGATATCAGATATCGTGTTAACCCAATAATCGTTGATAAAATCTTTATAGCTTGTTTTCATTCCATGTGCTAAATCAAAGCCGTTTCCAATAAGTATAATTCTATTCATGTTCCTTGTTTTAATCAAATATATAGAATATTTTTTCTTACAATATTTATTATCAATTGTATTTTTGACAAAAAGCTATTCCTCAAAAATATCAATTAACCATCCCAAACCACCAAGTACAAATACCCCTTTTTCCCAACCCAAAAAAATCCCCAACTTTCCCTAAATTTATCCCCAAATAAATCCCATTTTAGCATTACCAAATAATACACTTCCTTAAAACATCATTTTAATGAATAAAAATATAAGCGCCCTTTTTGAAATCGCTCAAAAAGAGACCCGAAAAATAGTAGGTTTAATGTCCGGAACTTCGCTTGACGGATTGGATATTGCGCTTTGTGCTATTTCTGGTGCGGGCGAAAATACGGCTGTAAAAATTCTGGAATTCGAAACCATCAGTTATACCGAAGACATTAAAACCGAAATCCGTAAAGTGTTTGCCCAGAAAACAATCGATTTTCAGCATTTGGCTTTATTAAACGAATGGATCGGTCTTTTGCACGCCGGTATGGTCAACGATTGTCTTCAAAAATGGAATATTCCAGCCCACGAAGTCGACTTAATCGCCTCGCACGGCCAAACGGTTTTACATGCTCCGAAGTTTTTGCATCAGCAGGAAAAATTCCCCAATGCGACTTTGCAAATTGGCGACGGCGATCATATTGCTGTAAAAACCGGAATTATAACGTTATCAGATTTCAGGCAAAAACATGTGGCTGGCGGTGGTGAAGGTGCGCCTTTGGCGGTTTATGGCGATTATTTATTGTTCAGCAAAAAAGGCGAAAACCGCATTATGCTCAACATGGGTGGCATCGCGAATTTCACCTATTTACCCGCTTCCCAAAACGCCGAAGAAGTTTTTGTAACCGATACCGGAACTGCAAATACCTTAATCGACATTTTTACGAAACACTTTTTCCCTGAAAAAAGTTACGATAAAGATGCCGAAATTGCCCAAACCGGAACCGTAAACCAAACCCTTTTAACGGAATTAAAAAGCAATGCTTTCTTCCAGAAAAGCTTCCCCAAAACCATCGGTCAGGAATTATTCAATAAAGCTTTTGTCGATTCGGCTTTGTCAAAAACCAAGCTCGAAAATATTTCGGCACCAGATTTGCTTGCCACATTAACAAGACTAAGCGCCGAAACAATTGCAGAAGCGATTCTGTTTGTCGTAAAAAACACGGGAACGCCAATTGAAGAATTCACAGTTTACATGTCCGGCGGTGGCGCAAGTAATCCGTTATTGGTAAAAGGATTAAAGGAATTATTGTCGTGCCCGTTCAAAAAAAGTGACGATCTCGGCATTTCAGGCGACGCAAAAGAAGCGGTTTTATTTGCCGTTTTAGCCAACGAAACCGTTGCCGGCGGGGATTATAACTTTGGCACAAAAAAAGGAATTCCCTCAGTAACAATGGGAAAAATTTCTTTACCGGATTAGGGAGGGTTTGCCACGAAGGCACTAGGACACTAAGTTTTTGTTTACTGTGTGGCTAAAAAATTTCACGCAGATTTTTGCAGATTAAAGCAGATGAACGCAGATTTATTTATAGTTTAATCCAAATTAAATCTGCTTAAATCTTTTTAAAATCTGCGTGAAAAAACTATTCGCACTGATTCATAATCTTTGGCTAAAAATTTTCTCACGCAGATTTAGCAGATCTTGCAGATCTTTTCTAAAAAATAAAAACTTTGTGCCTTAGCGCCTTCGTGGCAAAAAAACTAAAATCACGTATATGAAATTCAAATAAATACCGTTAAAATTATAATCTATTAATTATTTACGATAATCAGCTAAAAAAACTATTTTTGGTTTCTGTTAAAAAAGATTGCAATGCATAAAAATCAGCCACTACTATTCTCTATCATATTCTTACTTTTCTTAGGATGGACATCCAACGCACAGGAAAAACTAATGCATCCTAAAAACGAATTTAGAGGTGTATGGATCGCTACCGTTGTCAATATTGACTGGCCAAAAACAGCGCAAGACGGTGTTGCCAAAGAAAAAGCGGATTATATTGAAACTCTGGAAGCGTATAAAAAACTAAATTATAATGCTGTAATCGTTCAGGTTCGTAGTGTAGGTGATGCTTTTTATCCTTCAGAACTGGCGCCTTGGTCGCGTTTTTTAACGGGTAAAGAAGGTCAGGCTCCCAATCCGTATTACGATGCATTGGCCTGGATGATTGAGGAAGCACATAAAAGAGGTTTTGAATTTCACGCGTGGATGAATCCGTATCGTGCGACTTTCGATCTAAACAAACAAATTTTGAGCCCGACTCACGACATTTTCAAACATCCGGAATGGATGATCGAATACGCCGGAAAAATATATTATGATCCTGCATTGCCTGAAGTTCAGGAACATTTGACGAAAGTCGTAAAAGAAGTAGTGGATAAATACGATATCGACGCCATTCATTTTGATGATTACTTCTATCCTTACACTGTTCCCGGAAAAACATTTAACGACAATGCATCGTACAAAAAATACGGATCAGGTTTAAGCCTTGCCGATTGGCGTCGTGCGAATGTGAGCAACTTTGTACACACGATTTCTACTACTATTAAAGCAAGCAAACCTTGGGTACAATTCGGAATCAGTCCGTTTGGGGTTTGGAGAAATAAATCTCAGGATCCTAAAGGTTCCGAAACACAATCAACATCCAACTATGACGATTTATACGCCGATCCTGTTTTATGGATGGACCAAAAATGGATCGATTATATCATGCCGCAATTGTATTGGAGTATGAATAATCCGAGAGCTTCTTACTCTAAATTGGTAAAATGGTGGTCAGAAAACTCTAATAATACCGCACTTTATATTGGTCACGCATCTTATAAAATTAGAGGAGATGCAGACAAAAGCTGGAACTTCGCGACTGAAATTCCAACTCAGATTGATTACGCCAGAAGTTTCAAAAAAGTAGGCGGAAGTGCTTATTTCAGTTCGAAATGGTTCATGGATAAAAACTTTGACATTGTAAGACTTTTAGAAGAAAATCAATATAAATATCCCGCGCTTCCGGCTCCGGTTCCGAATTTAAAACATGTTATTATTGATACACCGATTGTCAATGAATATCAAAAAGACAGCACTAAATATTCCTTCAATATCAAATCTCCATTGAACACTAAAGTGCGCTATATGGTGCTATATGGTGCAGAACATATTTCGAAAGTAGATATTAATGATCCTTCAAAAATAATTGACAAAGTAACCGTGAATCAGTTTGACGGAACCATTTCATTTTCTATACCGGCTCAAAAAATGAATCAGTATAAAGCTTGTGCTGTAACATTTATTGACTATTTTGCAAACGAAAGTACGGCTACTTTTATTGACTTAAATAATACATTTAAAACCTATTCCCCTAACCAACCGAATGAAAACAGATAATAAAC
The DNA here is from genome assembly GCF_002217275.1 of Flavobacterium frigidimaris. Lineage (NCBI taxonomy): Bacteria > Pseudomonadati > Bacteroidota > Flavobacteriia > Flavobacteriales > Flavobacteriaceae > Flavobacterium > Flavobacterium frigidimaris. The sequence goes on along the minus strand of NZ_MUGV01000038.1, from coordinate 13,783 downwards.
CCTGGTATTGGATTCCGCTTTTAAATTTTGCATCTGGACTGCCTTATGCTGTCATCATTTCCGTTTCGGTTATCATGTACAAAAAACTCGGAATCTCTAACAAAGACATTGGTCTTTATACCAGTTTATTATATCTGCCTTGGGTAATCAAACCATTATGGAGTCCGTTTATTGAATTAATCGGAACCAAAAGAAAATGGTTTTTGTCCATGCAACTGCTTATTTCGATAGCCTTTTTATTAGTCGGTTTTACTATTCCAACAAGCGGTTTTTTCATGATGACTTTGGCTATTTTTTGGGTTGCAGCTTTTGCTTCGGCCTCAAATGATATTGCCAGCGATGGTTTTTATCTATTGGTTTTACCAGAAGACAAACAATCTTTTTTTATCGGAATCAGAAGTACCTTTTACAGACTTGCAATGTTGGCCGGAAACGGATTAATTGTTTTATTGGCCGGATATCTGGAACATAAATACAGCGACAATACCAAAGCCTGGTCGTATACCATGATTGCGGTTGGTTTCTTGATGACTTTTATAACGGTTTACAATTTTTTCTCAACTCCAAAAACCGAAATAAACGCGGGCGAAAAACCTGTAGATACAAACAAACAAAGCTTTGCCAGCATTTTTGCAAGTTTCTTCAGGAAAAAACAAATCGTTATTGTCCTAGCTTTTATCCTATTATTCAGGTTAGGAGAATCGCAATTAATTAAAATGCTGACACCATTTTTAGTAGATCCCATCAAATACGAATTGGTTGAATCAGGCTCAGACGAAGGGCAGACAAAAGCATTAGAATTATACAATTCAAAGGTTAAAAACGGAGAGAAATTATCGGATTCAGAATTACAATCTCTTTATTCTAAACTGCCAATTTTAGTGGAAATGAGAGATCAGAAGAAACCACTGGCAGAAGTAGAAAACAAAGATAAAGAAGAATACAAAAATGCCAACAAAGCCCGAATTGACTTTGTAGATTTATTGATTGCGAATAAAGGAAATCAAAAAACAATCAAAAAAGGCGGCATGGGACTTGAGACCGAAGATATCGGTTTGATTTATGGAACTTTTGGATTAATTGCTTTAACCTTAGGCGGAATTCTAGGTGGAATTGCCATCTCGAAACAAGGCTTGACAAAATGGATGTTGCCAATGATTTTGACCATGCATTTGCCTATAATTGGTTTTATCCTGTTAGCACATTTTCATCCGGCTTCCATTTATTATATTTATGCTGTTGTTATAATCGAACAATTTGGTTACGGTTTTGGTTTTGCTGCTTTTATGATGTATTTGATATATGTGGCGGAAGGAGAATCAAAAACGGCACATTACGCTCTTGCAACTGGATTTATGGCTATGGGAATGATGTTGCCTGGAATGGTTAGCGGTTACATTCAGGAATATTTAGGCTACGGAAATTTCTTTATTTGGGTATTTCTGGCTACAATTCCTGGTATTATTTTATCCCGTTTTTTAATTTTCCCAAAAGATTTTGGAAAAAAATCAGAAGAAGTTTAACCCCAAATCAAACATCTTAAATATGGAATTCAACGAAAATCTGCAAGCCGAACGCAACCTAAAAGGAGCTGAGTTCGAGAAAACAGGAGATTTTGAAAAAGCAATTGAAGTATATGAAGAAAATGTCGCGGAAAGCTTTAAAGGAAATCATCCTTATGATCGATTAGCTACGATCTACAAAAACCAAAATGATATTGACAACGAAATTCGGGTGCTCGAAAAAGCAATTATTGTTTTTGAAGAAATCACACTCGAAGACCGACTAGAAGGTTTACCGAAACTTTTTCGTTTCAAAAACCGATTAGAAAAAGCAATTGAAACCAAAAAACAACTGGCTAAACAAAAGAAAGCAAAGTTGAAATAAAGCATAAACTTTTACGCACTTTATCATGATTACGCTCAAAAGAACAAACTCAGACGATACTGATTTTAAAAATCTTGTTGTTTTATTAGACCAGGATTTAGCGATCAGAGACGGAGAAGATCACGCCTTTTACAATCAGTTTAATAAAACCGATAAAATAAAACACGTTATTGTTTTTTACGAAAATGATACCGCTGTGGGCTGTGGCGCTTTTAGGGAAAAAGAAAGTGATGCAGTAGAAATCAAACGTATGTACGTTCATCCTGATTTTCGAAAAAAAGGGATTGCCTCTTCCGTTCTAAAAGAATTAGAAATTTGGGCAAAAGAAACAGGTTATACTTATACGATTTTAGAAACCGGAAAAAATCAGCCGGAAGCTATTAATCTGTACCAAAAACAAGATTACACTATCATTCCAAATTATCCGCCGTATGAAGCAATGGAGAATAGTGTGTGCATGAAAAAGACTTTATAATAATGAAAATGACAGCTGAAGCATTAAGACAAAAAGTGGGACAATTCTTTTTTCCCGCAGTTTTCATAAACGATACCGAAGAACATATTCAGGAAACCGAACGTTTAATAAAAGAACACAATATTGGCGGACTGACTTTTTTTCACAGCCGTGCGAGCGCGGCCACGAATTATGAAAGCAAGAAAAAAGTAGTTTTTAATGATGACAGTTATCAAAAAATAAAAGAACTTATTGTTCGTTACCAAAAGTCGGCTTCTACTCCACTTTTAATCAGTATTGATGCCGAATGGGGTTTAGCCATGCGCATCGAAAAAACACCGCAATATCCGTACGCGATTACGCTTGGTGCTTTGCCGGAAAGGAAATCGGATTTGGTTTACGAAGTTGGAAAACAAATTGGTTTAGACCTAAAATCAGCCGGAATTCATTATAATTTATCGCCTTTGGCAGATATTAATAACAATCCGAATAATCCGGTTATTGGGTATCGTTCTTTTGGTGAAAACAAAGAAAAAGTTGCCCATTTTGCTGTTGAATATTTAAACGGAATGTCGGAAGTTGGCGTTTTAGGCTGTCTGAAACACTTTCCCGGACATGGAAATACCAATGTCGATTCGCATTTAGGATTACCGGTTTTAAAAGAGACTTTAGAAGAATTATTAGAAAACGAATTATACCCTTTCATCAAAGGAATCGAGAATAATGTCGACTCTATTATGATTGGACATTTGGCTGTTCCAAGTTTGAATGACGGAAAAGACACTTCGGCAACTTTGTCAAAAGCAGTTATTCAGACGCTTTTGCGTGAGAAATTAGGCTACGATGGTTTGGTTATTTCTGATGCTTTAAACATGCACAGCGTTTCGAAATTGTACGAAACAAAAGGCGATTTAGAATGGGAAGCCTTCAACGCCGGAAATGATGTTTTATGTTTCGCCGAAAATGTTCCCGAAGGAATTGAAACCATTCTTAAAAATGCGTCGCCAGAAAGAATCGAAGAAAGCTTCAACAGAATCATGAAGGCAAAGAAAAAAGTTGGAATTCTATCTGATAACAATTTTACTTCAGGCGAATTAAACTTCAAAAAAGCAGCCGAATTAAACTTTGAAATCGCTCAGGATTCGATCACAAAAATCATTGACAATTCAAATACAGAATTAGCTTTTGAAGCGCAGAAAAAGAATCAATTAGCGAAATTAAGTTTGTATAAAAATGTAGAAAATACTTTCTTTCAAACTCTAAATTCAAAACTAAAAGCACCGGAATTTGCTTTTGAAAACTTAGAAGTTTCTGATATTGCTACAATCAAAAAAGAGCTGGGTAATTTTGAAACCATTTTGATTTCCTTATTTGTTCCAAAGGCAAAACCAATGAATAATTTTGAAATTAATGACGAAGTTTTAGCATTTCTTTCAGAATTGCTTCAAACCAAAAAATGCATCGTTTACGTTTTCGGAAATCCGTACGTTTTACCCATTATTCCGAATCTTTCTAAAGCTTCCCGATTAATTCAGGTGTATCAGGATTTTGAAGAATTTCAAAAAAATGCAGGAATTCAATTTTTAGAAAATAAAATCTGCAACGGAATTCTTCCTGTAAATATTGAACTTCAATAACTTACAAAACACACATTAACACCTATAACTAAATACTATCACTTAATAAATATTTATAATTACATCTTATTGTAAGTAACTCTACTTATACCCTACTTTTGCAGCACAAATAAATTTTTAACTTTAAAACGAATAAGATGTCTTTAGTAGGAAAAAAATTCCCAAGTATTGCAGTAGATGCTATCTCAGAAATGGGTGATAACTTAAAAATCAACATTTTTGAAGAAGCAGTAAACAACAACAAAAAAGTATTATTGTTCTGGTACCCAAAAGATTTTACTTTTGTATGCCCAACTGAATTACACGCCTTTCAAGCTGCATTACCAGAATTTGAAAAAAGAAATACTATCGTAATTGGAGCTTCATGCGACACAAACGAAGTTCACTTTGCCTGGTTAAATACTCCAAAAAACAACGGTGGAATCGAAGGTGTAACGTACCCAATCTTAGCAGATACAAACCGTAACTTATCTAACATTTTAGGAATTTTAGATATCGATTCTACAGAATACAGCGAAGAAACTGATTCAGTTATCATCGAAGGTTCAAACGTAACGTACAGAGCGACTTACTTAATTGACGAAACTGGAAAAATCTTCCACGAAAGTGTTAACGATATGCCATTAGGACGTAACGTAAACGAGTACTTACGTATGGTTGACGCTTACACTCATATCCAGGAAAAAGGAGAAGTTTGTCCTGCAAACTGGGAAGCTGGTAAAGAAGCAATGTCTGCAGACAGATTGAGTACAGCTGAGTACTTGAGTGCAAACTAATTTTTTTATAAAGGTTCTAAGATACTAAGGTGCTAAGGTTCTAAGTTTTTATACTTATAACCTTAGTAACTTAAAATCTTACAACCCAAAAACATTCAAAAGACTAAAGAAAGGTTCTAAGAATCTAAGATGCTAAGGCTCTAAGATTTTCTCTAAAAAAACCTTGGACATTGAAGTCTTACTATCAAAAATATTCAAAAGAGACTAAAAAAAGAAGCTAAAAACCTTAGCCCCTCAGAACCTTAGTCCCTCAGAACCTCAAAAAACAAAACAAATGTTAATCGACTTAAACGAAGATACGTTAGCAGATTTAGTTGCTAAAAACGAAAAAGTAGTAGTACAATATTCAGCTTCATGGTGTGGAAATTGCCGTATTATGAAACCAAAATTCAAAAAATTAGCCACAGAAAATGAAGCTATCACTTTTGTTTTGGTTGATGCTGAAAATTCTCCGGAATCGAGAAAATTAGCCAATGTAAGCAACTTGCCAACATTCGCTACTTTCGTAAACGGACAATTGGTTGGTGAAACTCAAACCAACAAACAAGAAGTTTTAATCGACCTGGTAAACGCAATTGCGTAAATAGATTTTAGATTTTTAGACTGTTAGATTTTTCGAATCTTTATCTAAAAATCCAATCATCCAACAATCTAACAATCAATAAAATGAAATTACCCGTAATAAAGCAATTGACCCAATTTATCGAAGAAAACGATCAGGATTATATCATTGAAACGATTGAAGTTCTGGAAGCGATGACTGAAATTCCGTCTCTAAAAGATGAAGAATTAGATGTAATTGGCGAATTGATTTCCAACATGTATGGTGCGCTTGAAGTACACAAAATGGTAGTTCAGGGCACAGATAAAAAAGAAGCTTTAAATGCGTTCATGAAACGTGTTTTAGGTTCTATCGACAAATAGTCGGCCTCTTTCAAAGAAAAAACAAAAAACATGACTGAAGAAGCGTTTCTGGATAAGAGACGCTTTTTTTTTTAGTTTTCAGTCACAGTCTCCGTTTTCAGTTTTAACTATTCAGTTATCAACTCAATCTTGTCATTTCATAAATTAATCTAAAATCTCCACTCTAAAATCTAAAATAGTTTGGGCGAGACAGCATCCCGATAAGAGGGCAAATTAACTTTGAGCATATACGCCCTCTCATCGGGATGCTGTCGGGCTATCCGCACTACTTCGGTAGTTTGCTCCTATCCCTCTCGCGGGAAAAAGAGAAAATAGAGGCAAGAATAAAGAATAAAGAATAAAGAGCAAAGAATAAAGAATAAAGAGCAAAGAATAAAGAACAAAGAATAAAGAACCACGAAGTATGTCGTAACGAGGAACGAGGACACGAACGATGGTGAACTGGCGAAGCAATCCCGGCAAGTAGCTTCCCACGGTAATTTGACAAAAATAAACACACGCAAAGTCATTGCGAGGAACGAAGCAACCACACGATCAAAATAAAACTTTAAAAGCCTTGAAATAGATATACTACACGAGATTGCTTCGTTCCTCGCAATTGACAAATCAACACGTTTATATCATAAAATCCCGATTTCTCCGTTAGTCTTAAAACTCGCCTAATTGTGCTCACAACCCACAACAAATACTTTTAGATTCAAATATTAATCCTTACTTTTGAACCTCATTAATTTAAACAAATATCATGGCTTCAATAACATTAGGAGGAAATCCTATTCATACTTCAGGAGAATTACCAACAGTTGGATCACAACTAGCTGATTTCAAATTAGTACAAAACGATTTATCAGTTGCTTCATTAAGTAATTTTGCTGGTAAAAAATTAGTTTTAAATATTTTTCCAAGTATTGATACAGGAACTTGTGCAACTTCTGTTAGAAAATTCAACGAAAGTGCAAGTAACTTAGAAAACACAACTGTACTTTGTATTTCTAGAGATTTGCCATTTGCTCAAAAACGTTTTTGTGGTGCTGAAGGTTTAGAAAATGTAGTAAACTTATCTGATTTTCAGGCTGGAGATTTTGGTAAAACAAACGGTTTAGAAATTGTTGACGGACCATTAGCAGGTTTACACTCAAGAGCAATCATTGTGGTTGATGCTGACGGTAAAGTTTTACATACAGAACAAGTTGCAGAAATTGCAAACGAACCAAATTACGAAGCAGCTTTAGCAGCACTATAATATCCATTAAATGGCATTCGAAAAAGACAATACCTTTGTTACAGGTCGGTTAAAAAGCATGACCTATGCTTTTAACGGAGCTGTAAAACTTATAAAAACAGAGCATAGCATTATGGTTCAATTTTCATTGGGAATCCTAATGACTATTGCTGGATTTTACTTTCATATTACACAAACCGAATGGCTTTGTCAGACATTGGCAATCGGTTTAGTTTTAGCTGTCGAAGGCTTGAATACGGCAGTTGAAAAAATCGCCGATTTTATTCATCCTGATTACAGCAAACGAATCGGATTTATTAAAGATATTGCGGCTGGAGCGGTATTTTTTGCTGCAATGACAGCTATAGCAATAGGCTTGATTATTTATTTACCCAAATTTATATAGGCAAGGAACGCAAGAATGGCAAAAACAACCAAAAAAGAAACTGTAAATAAAAAAAACGAACCAAACACCGAGAGTAAAAGATCTTGGAAGATAACCAAACAACAAAAATTTGTTTTAGGTTGTCTTTTGGTACTCTTTTCTATTGCATTATTAGTTGCATTTATTTCATTTTATGTCAACGGACAATGGCAAACAGATCAAAGCGCAGTAAGTCATCTTGGCGATCGCTCTGAAGAAGTGCAAAACTGGCTCGGAAAATTCGGAGCTTATCTTGCTGATCTGCTTGTATACAGAGGTTTTGGTCTTGCTTCTTTTATATTAGTGCGTTTATTTTTCTTAACCGGATTATTTCTGGCTTTAGAAATGTCAACCAAAAGACTAAAAAGTATTTGGTTCTGGGATTTATTTGCCATTATTATTGTTTCTGTCTTATTTGGATTTTTCGCCACTTCTGCACCTGAATTAGGTGGAACTATTGGGTATGAATTAAATTTATTTTCACAGGATTACATTGGAAAAACAGGAACTTTATTAGCCTTGCTTTTTGGATTAATTGTGTATCTAATTTTCAAAATAAAATTATCTCCGGAGAAAATTCAATCTTATTTTGATTCCACTAAAAAGGAGTTTAAATCGGAATTGAATACCTTAAAAACCCCACAACAGCCTGAAAGTGCTTACAATTTAGAAGAATTTGCTATTGAAGAAGAAGATCCGGAATTAGACAATATTCATTTAAAAACTGAAGACACTCAATTCGAAATTAACAAAGAGGCTTTAAAACCAACCATTTCAAATTCATCAGAAATTGATTTGAACCCGGTTTTAAAACCCGTTCAAATGAATGTTAATCCGGTTACTGTAACAGCTCCGGTGCACACCGAAGAATTTGTTGTTGAAAAACCGGAAGAGGAAGATATCATCGAAGAAAATCTGGCTTCTCGCCTGGTTGCTGATTTCGGTTTATTTGATCCGACTTTAGATCTATCTAATTATAAATTCCCTACTATCGATTTATTAAAAGAATATTCGACGGGCGGAATTACAATCAATCAGGAAGAATTAGAAGAAAATAAAAACAAAATTGTAGACACTCTTCGTAACTACAAAATTGAAATTGCACAGATTAAAGCAACCGTTGGTCCATCGGTAACTTTATACGAAATTGTGCCGGAAGCGGGAATCAGAATTTCTAAAATTAAGAGTTTAGAAGACGATATTGCGTTGTCATTATCTGCTTTAGGAATTCGTATTATTGCGCCAATTCCTGGAAAAGGAACAATTGGTATCGAGGTTCCGAACAAGAACCCAACTATGGTTTCGATGAAAAGCGTTATTGGATCAGCTAAATTTCAGGAAGCTGAAATGGAGTTACCAATTGCTTTGGGTAAAACCATTTCCAATGAAACTTTCGTTGTCGATTTAGCCAAAATGCCTCACTTATTGATGGCAGGAGCTACAGGACAAGGAAAATCAGTTGGATTGAATGCGGTTTTGACTTCTCTTTTATACAAAAAACATCCAGCCGAAGTGAAATTTGTTCTGGTTGACCCGAAAAAAGTGGAACTTACACTTTTCAATAAAATTGAAAGACATTATTTAGCCAAACTTCCTGATACTGAAGATGCCATTATTACAGACAATGCCAAAGTAGTCAACACATTAAACTCACTTTGCGTTGAAATGGATAATCGTTATTCCTTATTAAAGGATGCGATGGTCCGTAATATTAAAGAATACAATGATAAATTTAAAGCCAGAAAATTAAATCCGGAAGCCGGCCACCGCTTTTTACCATACATTATCCTGGTTGTCGATGAGTTCGCCGATTTGATTATGACGGCCGGAAAAGAAGTTGAAATCCCGATTGCGCGTTTAGCACAGTTGGCGCGTGCTATTGGTATTCACTTGATTATTGCGACTCAGAGACCATCTGTAAACGTAATTACAGGTTTGATTAAAGCGAATTTCCCTGCGAGAATTGCTTTTAGGGTAACCTCAAAAATTGACTCCAGAACGATTTTAGATACACAAGGAGCCGATCAGTTAATTGGTCGTGGAGATTTATTGTACACAAACGGAAACGATGTTGTTCGTGTTCAGTGTGCCTTCATCGACACTCCTGAGGTTGAAAAAATTACAGATTTTATTGGCTCACAAAAAGCATATGCCACGGCTTATTTGCTTCCCGAGTTTGTTGGAGAGGAAACTGGCATCAATCTTGATATGGATATTTCCGAAAGAGATACTTTATTTAGAGAAGCGGCAGAGATTATTGTCAATGCACAACAAGGTTCCGCTTCGTTATTGCAAAGAAAATTAAAATTGGGTTACAACAGAGCCGGTCGTTTGATCGATCAGCTGGAAGCAGCTGGAATTGTTGGTCCGTTTGAAGGCAGTAAAGCGCGAAGTGTAAACATTTCTGACTTAAGTGCTCTTGATCAATTTTTTAACAATGAACAAAATTAATCCCATCATGAAAACGAAAATTCAGGAAATCACAAACAATTCTATCTCTAACATGACTAAAAAGTTTTTTCAAATGGCAATTTTATTGCTTTTGAGCTTTACTTCTATTCAGGCACAGGATAAAAAAGCCAAAGATTTATTGAACGAGGTAACAGCAAAAATAAAAAGCTACGATAATATTTCTATTGATTTTAAATACTCTTTAAACAACGTTAAAGAAAACATCAACCAGGACAGCAAAGGAAATGTGATCATGAAAGGCAATCAATATGTATTGAATTTTATGGGTGTCACTAAGATATTTGACGGACAAAAAACCTATACAATAAACCCTGAAGACGAAGAAGTTACTATCTCAAAAGTTAACGAGAAAGATGACAATGCTATTACGCCTTCAAAAATGTTGACTTTTTTCAATTCCGGCTACAAATACAACATGGACATCGTTCAAAATATTAAAGGAAGAAAAATTCAATACATCAAATTAGCGCCAACAAACACTAAGGATCAAAGAAAAGAGATTCTTTTAGGAATTGACGTACAAACAAAACACATCTATAATTTGATTGAAACAGGAAAAAATGGAACAAAAACCACTTTAACCGTTAATTCTTTTAAAACCAATCAGCCTTTATCAAAAAATCAATTTACCTTTGTAGCGAGCAAATATCCAAAATACTACATCAACAAATTAGATTAAACCAAGGTTGAAAATTTTAGACAAATACTTACTAAAAACATTTCTGATTACGTTTACTACGGTATTCGTAATCCTTTTTTTTATATTCATACTTCAAACCGTATGGCTTTTTATCTCTGAACTAGCAGGTAAAGATCTTGATTTGATATTGGTTGTAAAATTCCTTCTTTTCTCCATGCCGAGAATTATTCCGCTGGTACTGCCATTATCGGTTTTATTGGCTTCTATTATGACTTTCGGAAACCTGGCTGAGAATTATGAATTCGCAGCTATGAAATCTTCAGGAATATCACTTCAAAGAGCGATGCGTGTTTTAATCGTCTTTATCTTTGTGCTGAGTATTGTGGCCTTTTGGTTTGCCAACAATGTTATTCCGTACGCAGAATATAAGTTTGTTAACTTCCGAAAAAACATTGCTCAGGCCAAACCTGCCATGGCGATTGCCGAAGGCCAGTTCAACGATGTTGGAACTTATAACATTAAAGTAAACAAAAAGTCAGGCGAAAACGGTAACATCCTAACCGGCGTTACGATTCATGAAAAAGCAAATAACGTTGGAGAAAACAAAACCGTTATTAAAGCTAAAAATGGTAAACTTATCAGTAACGAGAAATCGAGCATCTTAAAATTAGTTTTAAATGACGGTTACTATTATCAGGATGTCACGCCAAAAAAATATGAGGATCGTGCTAAGTTGCCGTTTGTAAAAGCAGCATTTAAGAAACAAATCATCAATATTGACTTATCCGAATTAAATAAAGTTGACGACAATCAGGAAATTAGCAGTACTAACGGTATGCTGAATGTAAATGAACTGCGCTATACTTTAGACTCTTTAAATAAAAATCTGGATAATGAAATTTTATCCTTTTCAGAAAATATAAATCAGCGTGTGGGTATTAAAAAACAACCACCTGTTGTAATCAAAACAGACAAAAAGAAAAAATCGTTGCCTAACGATCTTTTATCTCTTTATGACAATAAACAAAAGCTGGACATTTTAAAAATGGCCACCAGCAACGTTAGCAGCAATATTTATTCAATAGATGCTACACAAAAAGAATTAAAAGACAAACAAAGAGACATCAACAAACACTTAAGCGCTTTATACGAGAAGTTTGTGATTGCCTTTGCGTGCTTTTTAATGTTTTTTATTGGTGCGCCTTTAGGTGCTATTATTCGTAAGGGCGGACTGGGCTTACCTATTGTCTTTGCAGTATTAATTTTTATTACTTTTCATTTCATCAATACTTTTGGAAAAAGGCTTTCGCAGGAAGGCGGTATGAGTCCGTTTATGGGATCCTGGATGTCCTCCTTTATCTTACTTCCATTAGCCATTTTATTAACGTATCGTGCTACAAACGATAATGGATTAATAAATTTTGATGCAATCACAACTCCGATTTCACAACTATTTCAAAAAATTTCCGAGCGGTTTACTCCTGCTCAAAAAAAATAATAATTATGTCAACAAAAATACAACTGAATACCATTGAAGAAGCTATAGAAGATATTCGTCAAGGTAAAGTAATCATTGTAGTCGATGATGAAGATCGTGAAAATGAAGGTGATTTTCTGGCAGCAGCCGAAAAAGTAACTCCGGAAATGATCAATTTTATGGCTACTCACGGACGCGGACTAATTTGTACTCCACTTACTGAAAGCCGTTGTAAAGAACTTGATTTACGTGCCATGGTAAGCAACAATACAGATCATATGGAAACCGCTTTTACTGTTTCTGTAGATTTAAAAGGTCATGGTGTTACCACAGGAATCTCAGCAGCAGACCGATCTAAAACAGTACAAGCTTTAGTTGATGGCAATACAAAACCACATGATTTGGCACGCCCGGGGCACATTTTCCCTTTGATCGCAAAACAAGGTGGTGTTTTAAGAAGAACTGGTCATACAGAAGCTGCAATTGACTTCGCACGATTGGCCGGATTTAAATCGGCTGGTGTAATCTGCGAAATCTTAAATGAAGACGGAACGATGTCTCGTTTGCCTGAATTGATAAAAGTAGCAAAGAAATTTAATTTAAAATTAGTTTCAATTGAGGATTTAGTTGCGTACAGAATGCAACACGACAGCCTGATCGTTAAAAAAGAGGATTTTGATATCGAAACCCGTTTTGGAACTTTCCGTTTAAGAGCTTACGAGCAAACTACCAATAAACAAATACATATTGCGTTAACCAAAGGAACATGGAATCTTGGAGAACCAATCTTAACCAGAATTCATTCTTCTCAGGTAAATAATGATTTATTAGGAACTTTAACCAACAATGCCGAACAACAATTAGACGGTATGTTTAAAGTTATTAATGAAAACGGAAAAGGTGCTGTCGTTTTTATCAATCAGGATATGCAGGCCGTAAACCTATTAAGCCGTATCTCTGAGCTTAAATCTTTACAAGCAGAAGGTACAATGAAAGCTCCAAAAGTAATTATTGATAGTAAAGACTACGGAATTGGCGCTCAAATTTTACATGATATCGATATTTCAAAAATTAGATTAGTATCAAACACGGAACAAACAAAACGTGTCGGTATGATTGGCTATGGTCTTGAAATTACTGAATACGTAAGTTATTAATATGGGGACATTAGAAGAGAGAATTTCAAAGTCAGAAACCCATATATTCAAAGCCGTTTTTCCGAGTACAACGAACCATTATGATACTTTATTTGGAGGAACTGCACTTCATCTTATGGATGAAGTTGCTTTTATTTGCGCTACCAGATTCAGCCGAAAGAAAGTGGTAACGATTTCTACAGGCCAAATTGACTTTAAAAAAGCAATACCAGCCGGAACTTTAATAGAATTAGTTGCCAAAGTGATTAGCGTTGGAAGAACAAGTTGCAAAATTCATGTGGATATTTTCATGGAACAAATGTATTCTGAACTTCGCGAAACCGTAGTTTCAGGAACTTTTTCGTTTGTTGCAGTCGATGAAAACAAGAAACCAACGCCTATTTTAGATTAATTATATTATTTAGCATAAAAATATCCTTTTAGTAAATACTGATTATTAGACACTTGAAAATTAAGTTAAAAAAATCAATGAAAAAGTTTTTATAATCGGAAAAGCGCACTATATTTGCACTCGCAATCAGCAAATGATGGCGACATACTGGAGAAATGGCAGAGCGGTCGAATGCGGCAGTCTTGAAAACTGTTGACTGTAACAGGTCCGGGGGTTCGAATCCCTCTTTCTCCGCTGAACTTGAAACCCTTAACTTTTGTTAAGGGTTTCTTTTTTTTTATCCTATTATTTTCTTTGTAAAATAATGGATCAAGACGTAAAT
>NZ_MUGV01000037.1:0-78106 GCF_002217275.1 Flavobacterium frigidimaris | reverse complement strand
TTGTGAAATTAACGTCCGACGGCCCTCGGACGTTAGATTTTTTAAAGATGAAGAAATTAGTAAACAAACAATATTGCATAAAATAGGTTAGTTAAACAGGAATTCATTGCATATATTTATCGATTGTAATTCCATTAAAAGAAAAAAGAATATGTTAATTGGAGCAAACAAAATAGAATCTCATAATGATGAGTTATTAAAAAAACACCAAAATAAATTTGCCTTTACAACATCTGAAGTTGGTGAAACAGAATCAATTATTCAAAAATTAATCGATTTTCAAATCGCAATTCCATCTTGGGCTTTAGGTACAGGAGGAACAAGATTTGGGCGTTTTCCAGGAGGTGGAGAGCCACGTTCTATAGAAGAAAAGATCGAAGATGTAGGTTTGCTTCATGCGTTAAACAATGCTTCCGGAGCGATTTCTTTACACATTCCGTGGGATATTCCAACAGATTATCAGGCAATAAAAAACTTAGCCGGACAACACGGATTAAAATTTGATGCCATGAATTCGAATACTTTTCAGGATCAGGCAACACAGGAGCATTCTTATAAATTTGGTTCTTTACAAAATGCAAACAAAGCTATTCGTAAACAAGCAATTGCTCATAATATTGAGGTTATCAAACACGGAATTGAGTTAGGGTCAGAATCTTTAACCGTTTGGTTGGCTGATGGATCTTCTTTTCCGGGACAATTAAACTTCCGTAAAGCCTATCAAAATACATTAGAAAGTTTAGAAGAAATCTACGCTGCATTACCTTCAAACTGGAAATTGTTTTTAGAGTACAAATGTGCAGAACCTAATTTCTACTCCACTACAGTAGCAGATTGGGGCCAATCTTATTCTTATGTGAAAAAATTAGGAGATAAGGCGCAAACTTTGGTTGACTTAGGACACCATTTACCAAATGCCAATATCGAGCAAATCGTTTCTTTATTATTAATGGAAGGAAAATTAGGTGGTTTCCACTTTAATGATTCGAAATATGGAGATGACGATTTAACGGCTGGAGCTTTAAAACCATACCAATTATTCTTGATTTTCAATGAATTGGTTGAAGGAATGGATGCAAGAGGGATGAACCATGCTAAAGATTTAGGCTGGATGATCGATGCTTCTCATAATATCAAAGATCCGTTAGAAGATTTATTACAATCAGTTGAAGCGATTATGATTGCTTATGCTCAGGCACTTTTAGTGGACAGAAAAGCATTAGAAATTGCTCAGGAAGAAAATGATGTTGTAAAAGCACAGGAAATATTGCAAAATGCTTTCCGCACAGATGTTCGCGCATTAGTTGCTGAAGCACGTTTGCGTTCTGGTGCAGCATTAAATCCGGTTGCATTATATCGTGGTCTTGATGTTAGAGGAAATCTAATTGGAGAAAGAGGACTAAAAACAATGGCAACAGGATTATAATTATGAATTGTGAATTGTTAATTGTTAATTATGAGGATGAGCTCTTAGACTATCGCTTCTTAAACTTGTTTGATATAAAAACAAACAGGCTTTGATAATAATACTTAGGTCTTAAGGTAAAAAACATAATTCTATCAAACATGATTCACAATTTATAATTCACAATTTATAATTTACAATTAACAAAATGAATGTAGTTGCAATTTTTGATATTGGCAAAACAAACAAAAAGGTTTTTCTATTTGATGAAAATTATAGAATTGTTTGGGAAAAATCAGTAAATTTTGATGAAACGGTCGACGAAGATGGTTTTCCCTGCGAGGATATTGAGTTACTCAAAAACTGGATATTTGAATGTTTGGCAGAAGTAAAAAACCTGACAAACTACGTTCTAAAAGCAATAAATTTCAGCACGTACGGAGCCAGTTTTGTCTATATAGATAAAGAAGGCAAAAACCTGACACCTCTGTATAATTACCTAAAAGATTATCCGGAGGAACTAAAGCAGGAATTTTATAAAAAATACAAAGGAGAAGAAGTTTTTGCAGTAAAAACAGCTTCTCCTGTTTTAGGAAGTCTTAATTCGGGAATGCAAATTTACCGTCTGAAAGAAGAAAAACCAGTGTTGTTTAATCAGGTAGAACATTGCCTGCATTTGCCGCAATATCTTAGTTTTCTTTTAACTGGTGAGGCCTATTCTGATATTACAAGTATTGGTTGTCATACTAATCTTTGGAATTTCAAAAAGATGAAGTATCACAAATGGCTTAAAAAAGAAGAGATAATTGCTAAGATTCCACCGCTTCATTTTGGAAAAGACATCATCAAAAAAGAAGATGGATTAGCGATTGGTGTTGGTTTGCACGATAGCTCATCGGCAATAATTCCGTACACGATTAACTTTACGGAACCGTTTGTTTTATTATCAACAGGAACCTGGAGTATTTCTCTGAATCCTTTCAATAACAAACCTTTAACTTTTGAAGAATTAAAGCAAGATTGTTTGTGTTATATGCAATATACCGAGAAGCCTGTAAAAGCGGCTCGTTTATTTGCAGGAAATGAGCATGAAATTCAAGCCAAAAGACTAGCCGAGCATTTTAATGTGCCATTTGATACTTTTAAAGATGTTTATTTTGATAAAAAAATAGTATCCAATTTAAGGGCTTTAAATTTTCAGATTGTTTATCCAAAGAAATATGATTTTGATATACTAAAGGAATGTCCATTTCAAAAAAGAGATCTTTCTACTTTTAAAAGTTACGATATTGCCTATCATCAATTAATGTTAGATCTTGTTGAACAACAAGTTTTTTCGACTAATTTAGTGATTCATAACAGTCCGGTTAAGAAGATTTTTGTGGATGGAGGATTTAGTAAAAATTCAATTTTCATGAATTTACTGGCAGAAGCTTATCCAGATGTAGAAGTGTATGCAGCGTCAATGGCGCAGGCTAGTGCTTTGGGAGCTGCGTTGGCCATTCATGAAAACTGGAATCCAAAGCCAATTCAGAACGATTTAATTGATTTGAAGTTTTACAAGCATTAATTGAATTAAAAATTTAGAATTAAAAATTAAAAATCTGCTCGATCTGTGAAAAATAATAGTTTATAGATTAAAGGATTTAAAAGTTTTTTTGTTATTAAGTTTAGTTTTGTCATTCCGAGGAACGAGGAATCTCCACAAGTAGCTCGGCAAACAAAATCGCCAATCTTTGCAGGGCAACTTGTGGAGATCTTTCCTTCGTCAGGATGACAAAAATGAAATTAGATCTGCCTGAAATAAAATAATAGCCACAGATTAAAGGATTAAAAAGATTAAAATAAAATCTATTCAATCTGCTAAATCTGCGAGAGAAAATATTTAACACATAGTTATTATGTGTTTTAAAATACCAAGAATATGAAAGTTGGACTTTTTATACCGTGTTACGTTGACCAGTTTTACCCAAAAGTAGCTATTGCAACCTACGAACTTTTACAAAAATTAGGATGTGATGTTCAGTTTCCGATGGGACAAACCTGTTGCGGACAACCCATGGCAAACAGCGGATACCAATATTTAACAAAAGGCTGCGATGCCAATTTTATAGCTAATTTTGCTGGTTTTGATTATATCGTTTGCCCTTCAGGAAGTTGTGTTTTGCATGTGAAAGATCATTTGCATGATGAGAAGAACGAAGAATTAGCGACTGAAATGCGTAAAAAAGTCTTCGAATTAACCGAGTTTATTACTGATATCTTAAAAGTAGATCATATAGACGGGAATTTTCCATACAGAGTCGGAATGCATGTTAGCTGCCACGGACAACGTGGTTTAAAGCTTTCGCAGATGACCGAATTAAACGCACCATTTTTCTCTAAACCAGAACAATTATTGCACAATATAAAAGGACTCGATTTGGTTTCTTTAACGAGAAAAGATGAGTGTTGTGGTTTTGGCGGTACATTTTGTGTGACCGAAGAAGCGGTTTCTGTAAAAATGGGACAAGACCGAATTAAAGACCATGAAAACCACAATGTTGATTTTATTACAGGAGGAGATATGTCTTGTTTAATGCATTTAGAAGGCATTCTAAAAAGACAAAAAAGCAACATAAAAACGATACATATTGCAGAAATATTAAACACGCTGACAAGCTAGAAAAAAATTGAACACATAGAAACATAGCTTTTTTCTTTTGAATAAGATGTAAGTAAGTGAAACACCTTTTTATAAGCTATGCAATCTATGATTCTAGGTGTTTAAAAGAAATAAATTGATCATGAAAAAAATAACGTTTTGTTTTGCACTATTAGTTTCGCTTGTTTTTTTATCCTTTAAAAAAGACAAGTCGGGTGTGACTTTACAAGAAGTTATAGTAAAGGCTCCTTTTGAAATGCCAGCGATAAAAATTCCTGATTTTAGCAAGTGTGAGGCATTTTCGATTGTTGATTTTGGAGCTGTAAAAGGTGATAAAGAAAAAACGTCAGAAGCTATCCGCAAAGCGATTTCTAAAGCCAATAAAGCGGGTGGAGGAACAGTTGTTATCCCGGAAGGCGAATGGTTAACAAAGAAAATCCACTTTAAAAGCAATGTAAATTTACATTTGAATAAAGGTGCTGTTTTGCTTTTTTCAGAAGACCCAAACGATTATTTGCCAGCAGTTCGTTCCACTTGGGAAGGTTATGAATGCTACAATTATTCACCGCTGATTTATGCGTATCAATGTAAAAATATTGCGATTACAGGCGAAGGTGAATTAAAAGCTAAAATGGACGTATGGACCAAATGGTTTGCGCGTCCAAAAGCGCATATGGAAAGCCTGAAAAGATTATACTATTTGGCTTCCTATAAAAAACCTGTAGAAGAAAGACAAATGGTAAATGATACGGCAAATTTGCGTCCTCATTTTATTCAGTTTAATCGTTGTGAAAATGTTTTAATGGATGGCGTTAAAATAACGAATAGTCCATTTTGGACGATTCATCCGTTTTTTTCAAAAGATGTTGTAATCAGAAACCTTCATGTGTATGCTCACGGACATAATAATGATGGTGTTGATCCAGAGATGTCTCAAAATGTATTGATCGAAAATTGTGTTTTTGACCAAGGCGATGATGCGATTGCGATTAAATCGGGATGTGGTATCGATGCCTGGAATCTAAATACGCCTTCGAAAAATATCGTAATGCGCAATTGCACCGTAAAAAACGGACATCAATTAGTAGCAATCGGAAGTGAATTATCTGGCGGAATAGAAAATGTTTTTATTGATAATTGCACTGTCGTGGATGGCGCAAAACTGAATCATCTTTTGTTCATTAAAACAAATGAAAGAAGAGGAGGATTCGTGAATAACATTCATATGACCAATATTACAGCGGGTAAAATTGATGCCGGAATTCTGGGTATTGAAACGGATGTTTTATATCAATGGCGCGATCTTGTTCCGACAATTGAACGCAAACTCACTCCGATAAAAAATGTATATCTGGAGAATGTAAAAGCAACAGATGTGAAGTTTATATCGAGAATTTTAGCTCAGAAAGAATTGCCTGTAGAAAATATATTCCTGAAAAATGTTCATGCAGATGTAGTTCAGGGAAATCAGAATATTCATGAAAATGTAGTGAATTTTGAGAATAAAAATTAAGTATAGAACGATCAGTTTTATAGTAAAGTAATATAAGATGTCTTCAGAAAAAATAGTAGAACACAGCGAGGCCGCAACACGTTTTAACAAAGATGTGGAGCGTGTGAACTGGCATGATGAAACGCTTTGGTTTGTTCGTGAAAAACGAGATAAATCGGCACATCAAATTCCGGATTGGGAATTGCTTCGTGAAACGGCTTCTCAAATCAAAAATAATGTGCTGGCCAATATGCACGATTATTTAAGTGATTTTGAAGCTAATGCTCAAAAAAACGGAATTATTGTACATTGGGCTGCCGATGCAAAAGAACATAATGAAATTGTGCATTCGATTTTGCAAAAGCATGAGGTTAAGCAAATGGTGAAATCAAAATCAATGCTTACAGAAGAATGCCATCTGAATGATTATTTAGCCGATAAAGGCATCGAAGTTATCGATTCTGATTTAGGAGAATACATCGTTCAGCTTCGTAAAGAACCACCAAGCCATATTGTTTTGCCGGCCATTCACCTTAAAAAAGAAGATGTTAGCGAAACCTTCCACGAACATTTAGGAACTGAAAAAGGAAATTTTGATCCTCAATATTTAACCGAATCGGCAAGACGCGAACTTCGTGATACGTTTTTAACTAGAAAAGCCGCTTTAACAGGAGTGAATTTTGCCATTGCAGAAACAGGCGAATTTGTAGTTTGTACGAATGAAGGAAATGCTGATATGGGGGCGCATTTAGCCGATGTACACATTGCCTGTATGGGATTCGAAAAACTGATTCCGCAACGTAAACATTTAGGTGTTTTCCTGAGATTATTAGCCAGAAGCGCAACAGGACAACCGATCACGACTTTTTCAAGTCATTTTAAAAAGCCAAGAAACGGAAAAGAAATTCACGTTGTTATTGTTGATAACGGAAGAAGCACTCAGTTAGGAAGACCAGATTTCAGAAACTCTTTAAAATGTATTCGTTGTGGTGCTTGTATGAACACTTGTCCCGTGTACAGAAGAAGTGGCGGACATAGTTATCATAATGCCGTTGCCGGACCAATTGGGTCGATTTTAGCGCCTAATTTAGACATGAGCAAAAATGCCGATTTGCCTTTTGCAAGTACACTTTGTGGCTCGTGTACCAATGTATGTCCGGTGAAAATTGATATTCACGATCAGTTGTACAAATGGCGTCAGGTTTTGGTAAAAGAAGGGCATACGCCAAGTTCAAAAACGATTGCAATGAAAACGATGGCAACCGTTTTAGCGAATCCTACGGTATTTAATTTAGCTGGTAAATCTGGAAGATTTGTAATGAAAAACATTCCGGGATTGGTGAATAACAAAATGAACAAATGGTACGATCAACGCGAAATGCCAGAAGTTCCGGAGGAATCTTTTAGAGAATGGTACAAGAAAAATTCAAGGGAATCTAAAGCGAAAAAAGATGAGTAGTAAAGCGGAAATTTTACAAAAGATAAAAAATAGTCAACCAAACGGAATTGCAGATTTGCCAAATTTAAATGTATTAGGTTCTGATCAGTTTGATGTTTTGGAAATGTATAAGACAGTATTGAAAAATATTGGAGGAAATCCAGTAGAAGTGGCTGATTATAATGAAGTACTAACGTATATCAGGAATAATTATCCACTGGAGAAACGAATTATAAGTACACTTCCGGAACTGTCTGAAATTGCCCTGTTAGATTGGACAAACGATGACCCACATTCGCTTAAAGATGTTGAATTAACGATCATAAAAGCCCATTTTGGAGTAGCTGAAAATAGTGCGCTTTGGGTAACCGATGACATTTTGGGACAACGTGTTGCTCCTTTCATAACGCAATATCTGGCTATCATAGTAAATAAAAAAGACCTTATTCCGACAATGCACCAAGCTTATGACAGAATTGGAGATCAGGAATATGGTTTCGGTACTTTTATCGCCGGACCTTCTAAAACTGCTGATATTGAACAATCATTGGTTTTGGGTGCGCATGGCGCGCGAGGGTTGGTTGTTTTTTTGATGGATTAAAAACTCAATAAAAATTTTGATTAAAACTGTGTATAGGTCATTGACTTTGCACAGTTTTTTGTTTTTAGATTATATTTGTTTAAAATGTCGTACAGTCAGGGATATTGGCGTAGCATAAATAAAAGTAATTCTGAGAGTGGAGATTAATAAATAAAAAATGATAGTAGTTTCAAAATTTGAAAAACTTTATCTTTTGAGAAATGCAATTATTCCAATTATTTGTATTGGTTTAAGTGGTTTGCTTTTAGATGTTAAGATTTATTATAAAAAAGATGCTGATGTTTATTTCCCCATATTTTTTCTTTTAATATTGGGATGTTTAGTTTTATTCTACAACTTAAATTCTATTTATACACTCGTCGTGGAAGAAAAAACAATCACAAAAATTTTCTTTCTATCACGAAAGACAGAAAGAATTTCTTATGCATCTATCAAAAGTTCAAACAAAGAATTTATTAATGGTTCATATAGTTCTGAGGTAGGTCAAATTACTCCTGGTTATTATAGACATATATTTAACTTAGAAAATGGTGAAAAATTAATTGTATCTCCATTATATTTTAAAAATTATAATCAATTAGTCACAGAAATTAGTCTTCTTGCTGCAAACTTCTCAACGAAGTCTTCCTTATGAAAGCTGCGCAAATGTCTCTGACTTTGCGCAATTTTTTTACATCTAAGAAATTCTAAACCTGATAAAAGTCTCCCGACTTTTTACGGCTTAATTTTTATATTGCCTTGATTATTTTTATATTCGGCAAACAACATTCTAAGAAAATTACTTTTAAAGTCAGAGACTTTATGAGGTTTCCTTTTTTGAATTATATTTGTTTAAAATGGCGCAAAGTCAGAGACATTTGCGCAGCGTCTACAATGAACACTTTGCAGAGCAGGGACCTTCTAAGACTGCTGATATTGAACAATCATTGGTTTTGGGTGCGCACGGCGCAAGGGGATTAGTTGTTTTTATATTGGAATAATTATTATTTGAGTCTAAAGATTTACATAAAAAAAGCGCATAGTATTAACTGTGCGCTTTTTTGTTTAAATTGCTTTTGAAATTGACAACAATTGATTTTGATTGTGTTCACGAGCGGGACGCTCGCGCTAGCAAAGGACTTTGCACGGTTTTTTTGTTTTAAAGTTATATTTGTTTTGGGACGGCTAACAATCTGAAATTCTAATTCAGGAGCTCCAGAGGAGCTTAATGTTTATAGTTAAATATTATGTGTAATTTTATAAAGCTCCATAGGAGCGATATATTTCGCTCCTATGGAGCTTTTGATTATCGATTTCTGTATTTCTATAAATATAACGTCACGCTGTGACTTATTTTGTTCGTATATTTCACTTTTAAGCCTGAAATTCCTCCGCGATCGAGCTTCTCGCCCGTGAACGTAAATTATTTCGGTGGATTGGAAATATAGTTCAGCGAGAAATTATAATAAAAATGACCAAACTATTTTAGAAATTGATATTAACTGATTTTGGAAGACTAGCTAAGTGTTTTTAAATTATTGCAATTAAAATAAAAAAAACGGAACTTAAATTAAGTAATAATTTTGGTAAAAAAGTAAATATTTATCTGGAACCTGAAGGAACTGCTTTTGAATTACAGGATGCAAATTCTATAATTGTTGAAGTAGAGGGTAATCAGAATCCTGTTATTGATTTACAAATTAATAAAGAAAATGGAGAATTATATTTTACGATCTGGCCAGAAGAGGCACAATTGAATTTTTCGATTTTCCCGCGCTAACGGGAGGGCAGTATAAACAAGAACACTTCGGAAAGCGAGGGACTAACAATCTGAAATTTTAATTCAGGAGCTCCAGAGGAGCATCATGTTTATAGTTAGATAA
Source organism: Flavobacterium frigidimaris (assembly GCF_002217275.1). Classification (NCBI taxonomy): domain Bacteria; kingdom Pseudomonadati; phylum Bacteroidota; class Flavobacteriia; order Flavobacteriales; family Flavobacteriaceae; genus Flavobacterium; species Flavobacterium frigidimaris. The sequence goes on along the minus strand of NZ_MUGV01000037.1, from coordinate 68,664 downwards.
TAAATGTCATTTTATAAAGCGCCATAGGAGCGATATATTTCGCTCCCATGGAGCTTTTGATTATCGATTTCTGTATTTCTATAAATATAACGTCACGCTGTGACTTATTTTGTTCGTATATTTCACTTTTAAGCCTGAAGTTCCCCCCTCGATCGGGCGTCTCGTTCGTGAACGTAGTCTATAAGATAAGATATGGTCTTAAACCTTTTAATCCTTAGCATGAAAAACTTAAAATTATATAGTATGATTTTACTTTCGTTATTAACATCTTGTATGGATATTACGGATAGTAGAGGTATTACTACCCGCAACAAATCTAATAATAGTATATATTGTTTTTATCTTCAACACGAATTGACTACAATGCATAGCCTTCCAGAATATTCCTTCCCTCCGCATGAAACAAAAGCCAAAGAGGATGATTGTAATTTGATAGTCAAACCTCGTTGGGAAGAATATATTAAAACTTGTGATAATCAAAAGATAAGATATTATATTGTTAAAAAAGACAGTGTAGATAAATATGGTTGGGAAACAATATTTAGTAACAATATTTACAATAAAAAGTATTTTTTTACAATTAAGGAATTAGATCGTTTGAATTGGACAATTACGTATGGAGGTAATAAATAGTACTTTGATTTCTTTTATATTAAGAATTGTACTCCGTCCTCAATTCTTTGAAGAGTGAATTTTATTCAAAAATCATTTTTTTGTAAATTTGAAATATGGAAGTAAATATAAAAGACATTACAATCAGGCGGGCCGCAACTGTCGATTTACCAAAACTCGCAGAATTTCTACAATTTCTTGTTGAAGCAGAAAGACCATTTGACCCAACACTTAAAGAGGGAGAAATCTTCTATTATAACATAGCAGATTTTATATCTGATGAGAAGTCAGAACTGCTGGTTATCGACTATAAAGATCAAATTGTTGGATGTGGCTACGCACAAATTCGAGCAGCTGAATCTTATCAAAAACATGATTTATTTGGGTATCTGGGTTTTATGTATGTGAGTCCGGAATTGAGAGGAAATGGTTTAAATAATCTATTGATGGATGATCTTAAAAAATGGATCTTATCCAAAGGAATAACTGAGGTAAGATTACAGGTGTACCATGAGAACGAAGCAGCAATCAGAGCTTATGAAAAAGCGGGCTTTAAACAAATATTGACAACAATGCGTTGTGATATAAGCTAAAGTATGCCACGTCTTTTTATGAAAAAGCTACATAAGATTTCTTTAAATAATCTTAAAGGAAAAAACAATAGATCACTCTTTTTTCTGTTTAAAAATTAAAGAGTCAAAAAACAAATTCCTAAAATGAATCAAAATAAACCCCTTAAAGCCGTAGCCTACGGAGAAGTTCTATGGGATGTTTTTCCCGATAAAAAGAAGATTGGTGGCGCACCATTAAATGTTGCTTTACGAATGAAAACATTAGGTTGCGATGTGGCAATGATAAGTTGCGTAGGAAAAGATAATGACGGAGAAGCAATTATAAATCACATAAAACAATTGGGACTTGAAACGAATGCTATCATGCAATCGGATGAATTCTCAACAGGATTAGTGAATGTGACTCTAAACGAAACAGGTTCTGCTACCTATGAAATCAAATATCCATCGGCCTGGGATAAAATTGTTCTGAACAATAAAGCTAAAGATTTAGTAAGCAACGCTGACGTTCTGATTTACGGAAGTTTGGTTTGTCGTGACGAAGTATCTCGAAAAGCACTCGAAGAATTGTTGCAAACTAAGGTTTACAAAGTTTTTGATGTCAATTTAAGAAAACCACATTATACGTATGAGATTCTTGAAAACCTGATGCAATCGGCTGATTTTATCAAATTTAATGACGAAGAGCTATTTGAAATTGCTTCAGCTTTAAAATCACCTTTTGTGGGTATTGAAGAGAATATTCATTTTATCGCTGAGAGAACTAATACTACAGGAATTTGTGTTACCAGAGGCGGAGATGGTGCTTTGTTGTACTGGAAAGGTGAACTTTATGAAAATGAAGGGTATCCTGTAAAAGTAGCTGATACAGTGGGAGCAGGTGATTCGTTTTTAGCGGCTTTGATTACTTCATTATTAACGGGCAAAGAGCCTCAAACGGCTATTGATTTTGCCTGCGCGGTTGGAGCTTTGGTTGCCGAATCGCCTGGTGCTAATCCTGAAATTTCTTTTTCGCGAATCGAAAATATGATCCATAAAAAATAGAATAAGTTTCCTGTTTTTGACTTAATAATCAAAGCATTTAATACTGAAAGCAGCAAACAATTTCAGCAAATATAAAAGCCGGTCTTTTTTAAAGAACCGGCTTTTATATTTTTATTCTTCGGTCTGAAATCAAACATTAAAATAGCTGCAATTTAATTTTTGCATTAGAAATATATAAGTAAAGCCCTATCCGTTGTTTTAAAATGATAAGTAAAAATTGATACTTTGGATTTAATTACAACCACCAGTTATATTCTATAAGGTGGTTTGTAGGAAAAAAAATCGAGATTCTCCGTAATATTGCGATATGAAGTGCTGTTGCAGCATTTTATGTTTTTTGTGTCGTTTTTGATGCTTGAAATAACTCCTGATCATCGATTTATTTTGAGTTTTCTTTACGATAGATTCTTGTATTTCTAAAAACAATTAATTACTATGTTCATTTCCCTTACTCATGACCAGGTGCAGTTTTGCTATGGATCAATACGATGGCAATACGATTTTAATGAAATTGCAGAACTCGTTTTACTTAAAAGAAAGAAAACCTACATTCTTGAAAACTGTGCTTTTATTGCAGTTACGGCTTTCGCTTATTATTGCATGCTTTTTACCAATGTAATTGCGCTGTATTATATAACGCCTACTTTGCTGTGTTATGCGATCCTGATCATTTTAAGATTTCATAACAAGGTTGATTTTGAATATTATGTCGTGGTAAAAGACATTTATAAAAAAGAAGTTGTTGTTAAAATTAGTGCTTCAGACCGCCCCGCAATAGGAAAACAAATTGATCAGTATCTTAACTATCAATACGATCAGATAGTGCAGAAAACAAAAACGCGAACATCAAAATGAATCGATTATTATCCGAAATACCCGATTATGACTTGATTTTTATTGCCGTTGCTGTTGTTTATGGCTTCATAATTACAACGAAAAAAAAATAAAAAAATCCTGTTTCATTGACCTACATTTGAAGCAGTATCAGATTTCTAAAAAAAATATAGCTACAATCCTTAAGTTTAGTAGCGGCTGATTTAGCTATACATGTCCCCCAAATCAAACTTATGGCCACTTCAATAAAAAGTAAAATCAAAAGCATTAGAGAGTTAAAAAATTACACTCAGGAATATATGGCAGATCAATTAGGCGTTACTCAGGCGGGTTATAGTAAAATTGAAAAAGGAAAAACTATTTTATCTTATATTAAATTGGTAGAAATAGCCCGAATTTTAGAAGTTAGTGTAGAAGATATTATCAGTTTTGATAGCGAAAGATATTTCAGTAGTATTAATACCGTAAAAGGAAATAGCAACAACGGTAGTATTTTAATTAATCCTGATAATAGTGTTGCCTTAAAAGAATTGTATGAAGATAAAATCAAACTTTTGGAAAAACTTCTAAGTAAAACAGAAGAAGAATTAAATCGTTATAAAAGAAAATTTGGTCAAATATGATATAAAAAAACGAGGCTTCGAAGGGCCTCGTTCTTAATTTGTTTCTATAAATTTATGATGTTTGATCGTCTGTAGTTGCGTCGGGAGCATTTGATTTTACGGATGCGATTCCGTTATCTCTTGCTGATGTACTTTCATACATTTCGCTGGCACCAATAATTTGGCCGTTGCTGGCTTTTAAATTGAAATATGGTTTTCCGTTGCTTGATTCTTTTTTGTCAAATTTGCTGTCGTCCTGCGAATTGGTCTTTACTGATTCGATTCCGTTAAGGCAAGCTGCTTTTGTACTATAGCCTTCGCTAGTTAAAATTGTTTGTCCATTTCCTGCTTTTAAATTGAATTGGAATTCGCCGTTAGTTCTTTTAGTAATTACAAATTTTCCCATATTATTTATTTTTAAGTTAGGTATTAAATAAACTTTGCTTTAATAAAAATACAAAACTTCGGTAGATAAATACGCTCATAGAAAAAATATATTGATATAATAATCTAATTTTAAGATTGTTTCTAAGAAAATAGATTTTTGAAATTTAAGATGCAAAATAAAATAGCCCAAAAGGCTCTTGAAGACTGTTTTTTTTGAATTAATTAATGCTTCAGCTCTAAATTACTAACTATAATATAAACGCAAAGATTGTACAATCAGAATTACGCTTTAGGTCTTACTTTGGATAATTCATTTCCGGCTTTAATTTGCTGCGAAATTAGAATTGAATTTTGGAAATTAAATATTTTTGTAAGTTAATCCGTATTTTAAAACTTATCGTCTCTGCTCAACGCTTTATATCGAAATGTAGAATAGATTTTAATTTAAGTAAGAAATGAAATTTAAGAAAAACATCAAACTTTAACCGTAAAAAACATTTATTTTTGTTAGTAACCATTATTACTATGAAGGAAATTAATGAAATTCTAAAAGCGTACTCAGAAGCAAAAAAAGCTGGTAAAAAGACTGCTTTGGCCACTGTTGTAAAAGTCGAAGGCTCGTCTTATCGTCAGCCTGGGGCGCGCATGCTGGTTACTGAAGATGGCAATCTGACGGGTGCGATAAGCGGTGGCTGTTTAGAAGGCGATGCTTTACGAAAAGCGCTTTTGTCCATTCATCAGCAACAGAATAAATTAATTACCTACAATACAAGCAATGAAAATGATAGTGAAGTTGGACTGCAATTAGGCTGCAACGGAATCGTTCATATTCTTTTTGAATATATTAAGGATGATGTAATTAATAATCCAATACAACTTTTAGCGCAATTGGAAACAGAGCGAAAAACAGCTATAATCGAAACTATTTTTTCACTTAAAAGAAATGCACCACAAATGGGTACTGTTTTATTTTACAGACAAGAATCAGATATTTTACATAGTGATGACATCGTGATAAATACTATTCCGGATGTAAAAAAAGCACTTGAAAGTAAAATGAGCATGATAAAAAAAATACAGGATAACAATGAGAACGAAGCATTAATCGAGTGCATAGAGCCAGTAATTGCTCTTGTTGTTGCCGGTGCAGGAAATGATGTTCAGCCTTTGGTAAATATGGCATCTTTGTTAGGATGGGAAACAACAGTAGGTGATGGAAGGGCAACACATGCGACAGCAAAACGTTTTCCTGAAGCCAAAGAGACCCTTGTTGTCAAGTCGGAAGAATTTCTGGATAATATTCCTATTGATGACCAAACTTATTTCGTTTTAATGACGCACGATTACAAATACGATTTGACAGTTTTAAGATTGCTTTTAAAGAGAGATTGTAAATACATTGGTATTCTCGGACCAAAATCAAAATTAAACCGAATGTTCGACGATTTAAATGCCGAAGGAATAAATTTGAATGAAGAACAATTGGATTGTATTTATGGCCCAATTGGACTTGATATTGGTGCTGAAACCTCAGAAGAAATTGCCTTATCGATTGTAGCAGAAATTAAAGCTGTCATGAGTGGAAAAAGAGGAACTTCACTGAAATACAAAACACAAAAAATACACGATTCAAAAGTAATAATCTAAATAAAAGGTGATGACGGGCATTGTAATTTTAGCAGCTGGAAATTCGTCAAGATTGGGACAGCCAAAACAGTTATTGGGATACAAAGATTCTACTCTTTTAAAAAATACGATTGCAGAAGCTTTTTTAGTGCCAGATGTGGTTATAATGGTTGTAACTGGTGCAAACAATCAGTTGATAGAAGAAGAACAGGATCCTTCGCGAATAAAAATATGCTTTAATCCCGATTGGGAAATGGGAATGTCATCTTCAATTGTAAAGGGCCTTAACACATTATTACACTTATATCCGGATTGTGAAAATTGCATTTTTGCCGTATGCGATCAGCCGTACGTTTCGAGTCTCGTTTTCGAGAGTTTAATTAAGGAACATTCCAAAACCAAAAAAGGAATTGTAGCTTCAGCCTATTCCGGAACAGTAGGAACACCAGTGCTTTTTAATAAAAAATACTTCGGTGAATTAGCAACTTTGCAAGGACAAGAAGGAGCAAAAAAAATTATAAATGCATATTTAGAAGATACGGTTTCAGTTTCTTTTGAAAAAGGCAATATCGATATTGATACGGAAGACGATTACAATAAACTTATTTCGGGATTTTAAATTGGTGTAAGTTTAACCGCAATGCACGCTAAGATTTACGCAATGTTCGCAAGGTTTAAGCATCCAGAAGCCTCGGGATGCAAATTTGAATTAAAAATAATCGCGCAAACGCGCAACGTTTTATTTTAAGCTATTTCTTTGCGTCTCTGCGCCTTTACGCGATTAAAAAAATAAGCGACTTTATCTTTAATTATCTTTTAATTGTTTTATCAAATCGGTGACTCTTTCAATTGTCTCTTCAATTTCTTCTTTAGTTGTAAATCGACTTAAACTAAATCGAATCGAACTCAAAGCAGCTGAATCGGATAAACCTAAAGCTTTCAATACATGCGAAGGTTGTGATGTCACAGAAGAACACGATGAACCATTGGAGACTGAAATATTTTGCAAAGCCAAGATAAGGTTCTCAGAATTAACGCCCGGAAAACAAATATTAGTAGTATTGCAAATTCGGTTTTGAGTATTTCCGTTTACGAATGATCCTGCAATTTTTAAGAGACCATTTTCCAGCTGATCTCTCAATAGTCTAATTCTATTCTGATTGTTATCTGTTTCTAAAACAGCAATTTCAGCGGCTTTACCTAAACCAATAATTCCAGGTACATTTAAAGTTCCGCTACGAAGTTTTCTTTGTTGGTTTCCTCCATTTAGTAATGGTAATAATTTTATTTTGGCTTCCGCCGAAACGTATAAGGCACCAACACCTTTTGGACCATAAAATTTATGTGCAGAAAGTGCCAGAAGATCAATTCCGAGTTTTGTCACATCAATAGCCATCTTTCCAATTGCCTGAGTTGCATCACATAAAAAAAGCACATTTTTAGCATGTGCAATGCCTGATATTTTTGCAATATCCTGAATGACACCTGTTTCATTATTAGTAATCATTACAATGACAATCAGTGTTTTATTTGTAATCACCTCACTTAAAATGTTAACATCTAATATCCCATCAGAAGCGGCCGGCAAGTACGTAACTTCGAAGCCATTACTTTCCATATAATGACAAGTTTCAAGAACAGCTTTGTGTTCTGTTGCCACTGTTATTATATGTTTTTTGTTTTCATTTGCCAAACCTTTAATAGCTAAATTAATCGATTCTGTTGCTCCGGAAGTAAAGATGATTTCTTCTTCATTGGAACCAATTAGCTTCGCTGTTTGCCAGGCGGCATTTTCGACCGCTTCCTGAATTTCTAATCCGGCGAGATGACCACTGGTGGCATTGGCATAAAGATTTGTAAAATAAGGAAGCATAGCACCGAGCACTCTTTCATCAAGACGAGTGGTAGCGTTATTGTCTAAATATATGTTGGGTAATTGAGGCATAAATAGTGCTTAATGACGTAAAAATACAATTTTGTAATTTAAAAATGCTCTTATTTATTACTCAACTAAATTACGAGTTTGTGTGAATTTTATAAGTATTTATTGCGTAGGATTGTTAAATTTGTTAGGAATAACTTTTTGATTTTTTCTAACTTAAAAAATACCAGGTATGGCTGCCAAAAAATCAACCAGAAACAAATTGACAGAAGATGAATCGAATGCATCTCGTCGGGACTTTTTAAAGAAGTCGGGATTGTTTACCGCTCTAGCTTTGGCACCGCCTTCATTAGTAATGGCTTCTGAAAAGAAATGGGATGAAAAAATTGCGGAATACCTGGAAACGGTTCCCCTTTCTCTTGAAGTAAACGGCGTAAAACAGAATCTCAATGTGGAACCTCGTACGACTTTACTGGATTTACTTCGTGAGCAGTTACATTTAACCGGAACTAAAAAAGGTTGTGATCACGGACAATGTGGTGCGTGTACGGTTCATGTTAATGGCACAAGAATTTTATCTTGCCTGACATTAGCATCCATGCAGCAAAATGCTCAGGTAACTACAATCGAAGGACTTTCAAAAGGAAAAAAACTACACCCAATGCAGGAAGCCTTTATCAAAAATGATGGTTTTCAATGTGGCTACTGTACTCCCGGACAAATCATGTCAGGAATTGCCTGTATCAAAGAAGGTCATGCCAACAGCAGAGAAGAGATTAGAGAATATATGAGCGGTAATATTTGTCGTTGTGGTGCTTATCACAATATTGTTGACGCTATAACCGAAGTTAAGGAAGGAGGGATGCTATCATGAAAAACTTCCAAATCATAAAAGCATTATCATCGGGCTCTGCCGTATCAAGTATTGCCAAGGAAAATTCGGCTATGTTTATTGCCGGAGGTACCAATCTTGTCGATTTGATGAAGAAAAACGTTGTGGCTCCGGACAAATTGGTTGATATAACGGCATTAGATTTAAAAAAGATAGAATTCCTAACGGCTAAAACTTCTATTGGAGCCTTGGCAAAAAACAGTCAGGTTGCCGAAGATAAAGCGATAATAGAAAAACACCCTTTGCTGGCAATGGCTTTAGCGGCCGGAGCTTCTCAGCAAATTAGACATATGGCAACGGTTGGCGGAAATATGTTGCAGCGTACGCGTTGTTCTTATTTTTACAATACAGATATGCCTTGCAATAAACGTGTTCCAAAAAGCGGTTGTGGTGCCATTGGTGGATCAAATCGTATGCACGCTATTTTTGGTGCATCTGATAGTTGTATTGCCGTTCATCCGAGTGATATGTGTGTAGCTTTGGCGGCACTGGACGCGACAGTTTTAGTGGAAGGTCCAAAAGGGAAGAGAGAAATTAAATTTACTGAATTTCATCGCCTTCCCGGAAATACACCAGAAAAAGACAATACACTTCAAAATAAAGAATTGATCACTTCAGTTGAAATTCCGAATAACAACTTTACTAAAAATGTACATTATTTAAAGGTTCGTGACAGAAGCAGTTATGCTTTTGCCTTGATTTCTGTTGCCGCGGCTTTAGATATTCAAAACAATACAATCAATGATGTCAGACTTGCGATGGGTGGTGTGGCACATAAACCATGGCGACTTACTGAAGCAGAAGAGTTTCTAAAAGGAAAAACAATTTCAGAAACGATTTTCAGACAAGCGGCTGATTTGGCGATGAAAGGCGCGAGAGGTTACGGAGATAATGATTTTAAATTAACCCTGGGACCAAACGCAATTGTAGAAGCATTAACGATAGCATCATCTAAATAATTTGAATTATGAGCAAGACAAGTAATATAAATAGAGTAGATGGATTTGCTAAAGTAACAGGCTCTGCGACGTATTCGGCTGAATATAAAACGGATGGTGTAGTGTATGCCTGTTTGGTAGGAAGTACGATTGCAAAAGGAAGAATCAAAACGATAGATACCAAAAAAGCCGAATGGGCACCGGGAGTTTTGGCGGTTATTTCGCATTTAAATGTAGATAAACCGTCTGGTTACGAAAAAGCAAAAGATCCTCATAATTTTGGACAACCGCTTCAGGTTTTTAAAGATGATACGGTTCTGTATTACGATCAGCCCATTGCAATGGTAATTGCAGATACTTTTGAGCGTATGCAATATGCGGCGACTTTAATCAAAGCAGAATATATCAAAGAAGAACATATCACGGATCTTCAAAAAGCAAAAGTTAAAGAGAAAAAAGTGGAGACCGATAAAGGTGATGATTATCACCGCGGCGTTCCTGACAATTATAAAAATGCAGCTGTTGTTTTAGAAGAAGAATATACAATTCCGACAGAAGTGCATAATCCTATGGAGCTGGCTAATATTATTGCCAAATGGGAGGGAAACAAACCAACCGTTTTCACCAAAACTCAGGGTGTTGAAGGGACAAGAAAAAGTATTGGAGGTGTATTTGGAATTCCGCCAGAAGATGTTTCGGTAAATTCAGAATATCTTGGAGGTGCTTTCGGAATGGGCTTACATACCTGGCCTTATGAGATTGCAGCCTTAATTGGGGCTAAAAAATTAAATCGTCCGGTCAAATTAGTACTTCACAGAGAGCAAATGTTTACCAATGTAGGATTTAGACCTTATACGATTCAGAAAATGGGCTTAGGTGCTACAAAAGAAGGTAAACTGACGGGTTTAACTCATGAAGCTGTAGCGATGACTTCAAGTTATGAAGATTTTATGGAAGGAACGGTGAACATGTCCCGATTTATTTACAATTGTGATAATGTTTCAACCCGATATCGTATTGTAAAACTGGATACTTGTACACCAATCTGGATGCGTGGTCCGGGTGAAGCGACTGGTTCTTTCGCCTTAGAATCTGCAATGGACGAATTAGCCCATAAATTAGATATGGACCCAATTGAGTTCCGCAAATTAAATTATGCCGAAAAAGATTTAGAACAAAATAAACCCTGGAGTAGTAAATACCTTTTAGATTGTTACGAAGGCGGAATGGAACGCATTGGCTGGAAAAACCGTAAAAACAAACCAGGTTCAGTAAAAGAAGGTGAGTGGCTGGTAGGTTACGGAATGGGAACAGGAACTTTTGGATGTTACAGAAGTCCAACTTCTGTAAAAGCAAAATTTTTGGCCGATGGAAATTTAGTTTTACAATGTAGCGTAAATGACATGGGTCCCGGAACAGCAACTATGATGACGGCAATTGGTGCCGAAATTACGGGTTTACCAAGTGAAAATGTAATCATCCAAATGGGAAGAAGCGGTTTAGCAAAAGGTCCAACACAAGGAGGATCTGCAACGACTTCATCAGTAGGTTCTGCTGTTCATGATTCTTGTAATTTACTGGTAAGTAAAGTTCTTGGATTGGCCGGGGCAACTTCAACTTTTAAAGGAACTCCTATTACCGATTTAACTTTTGCAAATGGTGTAATATCTTCTGCAAAAGATGCTTCTAAAACAGTTTCTTTAGCCTCATTAATTAGCAGTAATAAGCCGGAAGATTTTGAAGTCGAAAATACATCCAAAGGAAATGAAGAAATGAAAAAATACTCCATTTATTCGTTTTCGGTACATTTTGTAAAGGTATTGGTAAATCCGAATTTAGGAAAAATAAGGTTGGCGCATGTAGTCTCGTGTGCTGATATTGGAACTGTAATCAACCAGAAAACTTCTGCCGGACAAATGTACGGAGGAGCGGTTGGCGGAATCGGAATGGGGTTGATGGAAGCATTAGAAATCGATCATCGTTTTGGTCGTCCGATAAATAATAATTTTGCCGATTACCATGTTCCGGTAAATGCTGATATTGAAAAACAAGAAGTATTTTTTGTCAATAAAAAAGACCCAATCAGTAATCCGATGGGAACAAAAGGTCTTGGCGAAACTGCTTTGGTAGGAATGGCGCCTGCAATTGCAAACGCTGTTTTTAATGCCACAGGAAAACGTGTTCGGGATTTGCCGATTACGTTGGATAAAATTTTGGAACCGAGTGTAGCAAATGCATAATACATTGATTTTATAAAAAGAGAAACACATTATTATGTCTCTTTTTTGTTTTTCAGCATTATTTCAAACATAGCCCGTGGTTTTAACCACAGGGACATATTTCATGATGGATTGCTTGCGTCCCAATGGTTGAAACCAGTGGCTATGTCTATATAGCATTTTATTGAATCTGAGCTTAGTCCGTCCCAATGGGACGTAATATTTATAGCTATTAATAATTACTATAATAAAACCCAATCGAGGTGAAATTTTTAGATTACAAAAGCATACTATGATGTCGCTCCGCTTGAGCTCTAATACAAAATGAAAATAATTGCTACAAACATGACGCTCCGATGGAGCTATGATATAAAATGTAAATAATTGCTACTTTAAAGTTTAAAACAAAAAAAAAAGAGACATCGTAAAATGTCTCTTTTTGTTCTCATATAACGATTTATTACTTAATCGTAATCGGTAATTCAACTGTTGTTTTATCCCAACCAATAACTAAGTTCGTTACAGCTCCCTGAGTTGTAAAAGCAATTGATAAAGCTTCAATCACAGTCGAAACTGGTTTTACAGGAACTGAAACCCTAACTAAATCTTTGCTTTCATCATAAGCGTAAGCTCCCCACATATCAAGCTCTTTGTTGATAATGATGGTCCATTTGTCTTTCTCCGGAATAGCAAATAAGCTGTAAGTCCCGGCAGGAACTGCAACACCATTAATAGTGGCTGGTTTGTAAAATTTAATTTCTGTATTCTCGTTAGCACCAACTCTCCAAACTTCACCAAACTTAATCAAATCACCAAAAATTGCACGCCCTTTAGCTGAAGGTCTTGCATAAGTAACTTTAATTGAAGGTGAAGGCGTATCCGTTTTTTTGAATTTAACAGATTTGCCTGGGAAATAAGAAATGTCAACCGGACTTGCATCTAACGGAGCAAATTTTACTACGTCTTGTGCCTGAACTGTAACGGCAGTAAATAAAATAACTGCCAGTAAGCATAATTTTTTCATAGGATTACAATTTTTAGAATTACTACAAAGTAAGTTAATAATGAAGAAAAATCATATAATTACAGTTTGTTTTTTGTTAATGAATTGGTAATGCTAATTACTGCTGGTTTTCTTCTTTTTTCTTCTTTGCGTACCAATCCTGCATGATATAAAAAGCTTTCTTTTTATTTCCATCGTTCGAAATCAGACCTTTTCTGTTGTATTCGTCCTGAATACCCGGAAGTAAACGTCTTGGAGATCTGAAATCAACTAAAATCCAAGGACTCAAACCACTTAGATGAGGTATTTTCTCAATCATTTTTAAGTTCTGAATGTATAAGTACTCCTGATATTCTTCTGTCCAGCGCTCATTTTTTTCTCCATGTAAGCCTTGTTTGGCATCTCCTCCAAATTCAGAAACTATAACCGGTTTGTTGTATTTTGTTTTCCAGAATATCTTTTCCGCATCTTCCAGTTTTCCACCGTACCAGCCTAAATATTGATTGAATGAAATTATATCCAAATAATCGCCAATTGCATCATTAATAGTTCCAAATCCTGCGCTATCACTTTGGGTCAATAAAGCCGCACTGATTAATCTTGTGTTGTCTAAAGATTTTGTATGATCTACCAGATTTTTGATAAAAGCATTTCGCGCATCAGATATTGGAGTTTCATTTGCCATTGACCATATAATAATACAAGCTCTGTTTTTATCTCTCGTAACAGCAGCTGTCAATTGATCCTGTGCATTTTTATAAGTGTCTTTATTAGTGAATTCTACTGTCCAATACACCGGAATTTCTTCCCAAACCATTAATCCCATTTTATCAGCCGTTCTGATAATGTTTTCATTGTGTGGATAATGTGCCAGACGAACATAATTACAGCCCAATTCTTTTGCCCAGTTTAACAAACGCAAAGCATCTTCTTCAGAATTCGCGCGACCGCCTTTTGCATTTTCTTCGTGAATCGAAATTCCTCTTAAAAAGATTGGTTTTCCATTCAATAAAATTTTATCTTCTTTTGTTTCAATGGTTCTGAAACCAATATTGTCTTTCAATTTTTGCCCGTTATAATCAATAGTTACATCATACAATTTTGGATTTTCAGGAGACCAATAGGAGATTTTTTTCACCGGAATTTCAAAACTCAAAATTCCATCAGCACCCACTTTTCCTTTGTAGTTAATTTTTAATTCCGGAATCGAAATCGCTACCGCATTTTTTACTGCATCAGGATTACTGATTTTCACAAAACCGGAAATCAAACCTGCATTGCTCTTTTTAAGCTGAATGTTATAATCTTCTACAAATGATGCTTCTTCTTCAATTAAAGTCACATCGCGCGTTATTCCGCCATAATTCCACCAATCGGTATTGATAGTTGGAACATCTTCTTTATGACGTGTATTATCAACTTTAATAACCAAATAATTGTCTTTTGGTTTTACAATCGAAGTTACTTCATAATTGAATGGCGTAAATCCACCAATGTGAGTTCCTAATTTCTTTCCATTTAAATAGACATCTGCTTTGTAATTGATCGCTCCCAAGTAAACAAAAAGACGTTTTCCTGCTTTCAAATCATAATCAAAAGATTTTTTGAACCAAACATTTCCTTCGTAATATTTAAGTTCCGGAACCTGCGAAGTCCAATCACCCGGAATATTTATTTTTGGAGATTTATCAAAATCATATTCCACTAATTCCTGTTTGTTTACTGCATGATAATTACTGTAATAAGCGGCGTTGGGTGCTTTTGCCTGCTTGTCATATTCATCATGATGAAAGCTGTAATAGCCCGTTTCATAAGGGTCAACAATGTAATTCCAAACGCCGTTTAATGAGGTTGTATTTCGGTTTGGAACGTTTGAGATTAAGTTTTGATTTTGTGCCTGTCCGAAAAGGGATAGGGTTAGGAGTAATGTGGTTATTAGTTTTTTCATTAGTAATGTTATTTGTTTTTATTGTAATATAGGGATGTTTTTTAACCGCCAAGTCCGCAAAGATTTACGCAAAGTTCGCAGAGCTATTTTTAAACTTTGCGAACTTTGCGTTTTTCACTTTGCGTCTTTGCGGTTAAATTTTCGGTTCAATTTTCAAATATTCTCCTTTAAAACTCTGATTCAAAGCCGTCATTTCAATCGGTAGACCAGAACCATCCGGTATAACTTCAATAGATGCTTTTCCGTTTGCCATTTTTATGGATTCACTTCCTGTCGGAGTTCCTTGATTTTTCAAGGTTTTTCCGCCTTTCATACATTGAAAATAAACACTTTCTTCGTAATCCAGACAACGCAAATTGTTATTATCAATTGCAATTGCCGTAACCAGATAATTGCCATTTTTTAATTTTTGGGATGATAATTGTAACGAAGTTGCCGTATCATTTTTGTTGAAACGATAGTTTACTTTTAAAGTATCTGATACCGTTTTTCCGTCTTTGTTTTTCCCGATGGCAACCAGAATGTTATCTCCTTTTTTAAAATTAACATCCCAAGTTAAACCATTTGCAGGATATAGCGAAAGATTTCTTAATTTTTCTCCAAGTGATTTACCATCATGATAAAGTGTAACCCGCTCACAATTACTGAATACACTCAATATTCTGGGTGTGTTTTCAGGTCCCTGGCGCTCTGTCCAGGTATGTGATTCGATGTAGGTAAAAGGCTCTTTGCTCCAGTAACTTTTAAACACATAATAAGCGTCTTTTGGAACCCCGTTTCTGTCGACCAATCCTTTTTGGTTCATGTACGGAATAGCATCTTCTGGTCGCAATGGCGTTGCAAAATCCTTAAATGCCCATTGTACGTTACCCACGAACGTTGGATCATTCTCGGATATATGCAAATGCCAGTCAAATAAATCAACGATATAATTCTCACTCCAATCACCAATTTGTGCAATATTCGCAACTTTGGTTTGCACAATTGCTTCTTCCCAACCTTCGGCTTTTATGACATTTTCGCCCGTAATCGGATTTTCGCTGTGGCGGCCCACATGACTGTCTCCGCCATATTCGGCATGAATGAAATGTTTGTATTCTTTCTTGTAAACGTCAATCGCTTTTTGGTAACTTTTGTAGCTTCCGGAATACCAGCCAGACCAGATAGAAGGGGAGAAAACGTCTACAATCTGCGAACCTTCATAATACTTTCTAATCGCTGTTTTTCTGGTGGGATCAAGTTGGTGTGCAAGATCGTTCAGTTCGGTTAAAAACACGTTTGTTTTTTCCGGATTGTCTCCGTCAGGAAAATCAGGAAGCCAGTTCATTTCATTCCCCAATGACCAGATGATGATACTTGGATGATTGTAATTTTGGTTGATGATTTCTGTCAGCATATTTTTGGTATTTGTCTGCCAAAGTTCATCTCCAATTCCGCCGCGACACCAGGGCAATTCATCCCAAACTAAAAGTCCAAGTTCATCACAGGCTTTATAAACTTCAGGATCTTGTGGATAATGTGCCAAACGAACAAAATTAGCACCCATGTTTTTAATAGATTTCATATCTGCCCAATGTTGCGCATTGCTCATCGCAGCGCCAACGCCGGCTTGTTCTTCGTGACGATGTGTTCCGCGAATCAACAATCTTTTTCCGTTAAGATAAAAGGGGCCATGATCTTTAAACTCAAACCATCTGAAACCCACTTTTTCGTTTACGCTGTCTTTAATTTGATTTTTCTCGGATAAAGTAGCGGTAACGGAATATAAATTCGGATTATCGGTATCCCATAATTCCGGATTTTTGATATTCTCGAAAGTGATATTCGAAGTTTTCTCTGATACCACAATTGTTTTGCTGGCCACTTTTTTTCCTTTCGGGTTTTTAAGCGTCACCGTTAACGATAAATCCTTTGCATTTTCAGTATTTATGGTCGAAGCCAGAATTTGTACCGAAGCTTTTTTTGCAGAAACTTCCGGAGTTGTAATTTTTAGATTATCGATGCGACTTTTGTATTGAGATAACAACCAGACATCTCTTGTAATTCCGCCATAAATAAAGAAATCGCTCTTTTGGGACGGAATTATTTCGATGTCATAACTATTATCCACGCGTACAAAAATATCGTTATTTCCTTCTTTTATTAAGTTGGTTATATCGATTGTAAAACCAATATAACCGCCAATATGTCCGCCAGCTTCTTTGCCGTTTACATATACTTTTGTAGTTACATTTGAACCTTCAAAATATAAAGAATAACGTCGATTTTTATCTATTGAAGAAATAGTCAAATTCTTTTGATACCAGCTTGCATCTCGTCTGTAACCCGGATTTAAGTCGGTTGCGTCTTCGGCGTTCCAGGTGTGTGGTAAATTTATGGCAGTCCAGTTTGTCGCTTTTTGGGCTTCAGAAAGGGCAGGAGTATGATTTTCTAAATACAGCCAATTGTCATTAATATTCATTTTTGTCTGAGCAAAACTGCTGCTCAGAAAAATCTGAAAAAAAACAAAAAGTGCAAAAGTATAAATTGTGTTATTGTGCTGCGGTCGGTTTTTCATTGATTATAAGCTTTTTTAAGGTGCAGAGGTTCATAGGTTCAAAGACTCGCATGGTAAAACCTTTGAACCTTTGCACCTCTGTCCCTTTGTACCTTTATTTGTTACTTTTTCTTAATAATGCTTCAAGAAAATAATAATCAGCATAGATTATGGGTTCATCGATTTCGTCATGTTTTGGCCAGTTTCCGGTACTGTGGTCTAAAATAAATGGTCCTTTTACAGCATCATTTAAAATGTATTTATCGGAATTTAACGAAGTCATTATTTTATCGGCGAAAGCCAAATAACTCTTATTTTTAGTATAACCGTACAATTCATATAAAGCAGAAGCCATAACGGTTGCAGCAGAAACATCCCGGGGCGAATTTGGAATACCCGGATCTTTAAAATCCCAATACGGAATTCCGTCTTGCGGTAAATTTTTATTATTCATAAAAAACTTTGCAGTGGCTTCAGCTTGTTTTAAATAAGCCGGATCTTTGGTATAGCGATATGACATGGTGAATCCGTAAACTGCCCAGCCTTGCCCGCGTGCCCAAACCGAATCGTCATTGTAGCCTTGCAATGTTGTTTTCTTTCTAACTGCTCCCGAAGTTGGGTCGTAATCGATAACATGATAACAACTATTGTCTGCTCTAAATTGATTTTTTAAAGTCGTATTTGCATGTTGTATGGCAATTTCCTGATACTTTTTATTTCCTGATAATTTAGAAGCTTCAAAAAGCAATTCCAGATTCATCATGTTGTCAATGATAACAGGGTAGTCCCAGATTTCCTTACTGAAATCCCAGGATCTGATCGCTCCAACTTTGGCATTAAAACGCTTGCATAATGTTTCGGCACCTTTGATAATAACGGCTGCGTATTCTTGTTTGTTTTCTACTTTTAAAGCTTCTCCAAAACTACAATACACTTTGAATCCAACATCGTGCGAATTACTATTTAGACTTTCTTTTTTGCTGAAAGGTGTCCATTTTTCTGCCTGATTTTTATAGGCTTCATTACCTGTTAATCGGTACAATTGCCATAAGTTTCCGGCAAAGAATCCACTTGTCCAGTCTTTGGAAGGCACTTTTTTTATCAAATTGGTTTTTATGGTCATGCTGCGCGGCATCGACATCGAATCAACCGGATAATCAAGCAGCATTTTATATCTTTTCTCCAGAAGATTTTCTGAAGTTGTAGTAACTTTTGTCTGAGCATTAATCCCGGATTTGCACGATGCCAGTAGTGCAAATCCAAGAATTAAAAAAAATGAAATAACTTTGTTCATACTTACGTAGTATTTTTTGTTTTAAATTAAAAATGGAGAATTAAAAATTAAAAATCTGCTCGTTTTGTAAATTCTATTATATAATCAAATCTTTTTCAGGAGCTAATCCCGCTATCCGTTTCAATCTTTTGTTGCGAACCCCGCAACAAAAGGATTTCCACTTCTATCGGGGCTAGGGCAATCATTTTCATAAGAAATTTTAGCCACGCTTGTCATTTCGACAGAGGAGAAATCTCCACTAGAAGCTCTGCATGCTAAATATCCAATTTTTGTCGAGATTACTTACGGGGATAAAATCTGCAAGAAAAACTAAACGCAATGTTATTAGCATAGTGCCTGCTTCAAAAATTTTTAATTTTTAATTCTAAATTTTTAATTGATCTAATATCCAGGATTATTCGGTTTTAAATTAGGGTTAATAGCTAATTCGGTTCCTGGTAATGGAAATAAATAATCTTTGTTTGGGTCAAAATTTGGGTGTGGTTCAAAACCATTTGGTCCAAACACTTCCGGTCCGTTTTTCAATCTTTTGATGTCGTACCATCTTACATATTCAAAAGCCAGTTCTAATCTTCTTTCATCAATAACCATTTTTTTGAAATCTGCTTTTGAAAGTCCGGGCGTTACATTGGCAGGAAAAGAAACTATTTTACCTGCTTTATTTCTGGCTCTCGCACGAACCCGGTTTACATAACCATCAGCTTCTGTTGTACCCGGTGTAATTTCATTTAAAGCTTCTGCAGCAGTCAGCAATACCTCGGCAAAACGCATCGTGATATAATTGTGTTGTGATGTTCTTCCGTTTGCGCCCGCTTTTCCGGGAAAACGGTAATATTTAGCAATATGCGGACGGGGTGCTTTTTCGTTATCGCTTGAAGGATAAACCTGTAAAGCGCCGCCTGGTCCGGTTTTCTTTCTGATAATGGTATCAAAACTTACCGCTCTTCTGTAATCTCTTTTGTCCCAATCATTAAATACTTTTAAAGAAGGAACCGCAACAGAAAATCCTTGGCCGTAGCTATAACTGTCATCTTTTAAAGATCCTGTAAAAAATGCGGTGTAATCCTGACCGTAATTTCCTGATACCAAGTTGTTAAAATCAATTGTAAATAAGGGTTCTTTTAATGCAGCTGTCTTTGTAGCGTTGAATAAATCCTGAAAATCAGCATCTAAACCTAAACCAAATTTCGCTTCGTTTGTAATTACATATTTCGATTCATCATACGCTTTTTGATAGTTTCCTAAAGTCAGATAAACAGAAGCCAAATAACCTGCGGCAGTACCTTTTCCGGGAACGGCTTTTACTTTTGGTTTGTCTTCCAACCATTGTTTTGCAAACTCCAAATCGGCTATAATTTTTTTATAAACTTCTGCTTCTTTTGTTTTGCCTAAAGAGTTTACCTGATTAACATCATTAACCACAAAATCGACATACGGAATATCACCAAAAATTCGAACCAAATGATAATAAGCGAAAGCTCTTGCAAAATAAGCCTGAGCTACAATGGCGTTTACTTTTGCAGGATCTCCGGGCGTTTTCTTAGCGCCTTCAATGGCCTGATTTGCTGCAGTGATAATGATATACGATTGCGGCCAAAAGTTAGCTACAAGTGCGTTTGTATCGTTCATGGTCATGTCATTTACATCAATACGGGCGGCCTGCGTGGTTCTGTCACCAATATCAGCCATATCATCACGCAACATTAAGGCGATGGTAAATTCTCTTCCCCAATAGTTATTGTGGGCAATATTAGCAAAAGCTCCATTTACAGCAGCTTGTAAGTCATCTGTATTGTTAAAAAAGTTTTCAGGACGAATGATTCCTACTGGCTTTTCTTCAAGGTCAGAACATCCAAAAGTGAATATTCCTAAGAAAAATAAGGCTATATATTTTTTCATAATATGATTCTGTTAAAATTTTAAATTGAAACCAAAAGTGAAAGTTCTCACGTTTGGATAACTTCCATAATCTAATCCTAAATTGGTATTACTTCTGGCGTTGGTGTCGTTTAAATAATTTACCTCAGGATCTGAACCCGGATAATTTGTAATTGTCCAAAGGTTTTGTGCACTCACATAGAAGCGAACTTTGCTCAATCCCATTTTAGAAACTACTTTGTCATCTAAACTATAGCCGATAGAAACGTTTTTCAAACGGATGTAACTTGCATCATACACAAATCTTGAAGTGATTCTTTTTGTTCTTGCTGCATTTGCAGGAACATCAGTATCTGTATGTGTTGGTGTCCAGGCATCTAAAACTTCTGTTGTTGCATTGTTATTTCCTGAAGCCAATTCCATTAAAGTATAATTTAAAATTTGGTTTCCTTCTGAACCCTGAAAGAAGATATTCAAATCCAGGTTTTTATAAGTGAAATCATTATTAAATCCGAAGATGAAATCCGGGTTTGGATTCCCGATAATCGTTTTATCATTTGAATCTAATTTTCCGTCACCATTTATGTCTCTGAATTTTTCTCCACCCGGAGCCGTTTCAAAATTCCCCGGAAGAACAGTTTCTCCTTGTTGAATTACACCATCGTAAATAAATCCGTAGAAAGAACCAACCGGCTCACCAACTCTCAGAATTTGAGATTCTGTTGCAAGGAAATGCCCTGGAGCAGAGTTTATTAATAAGTCTTTGTTATCTGCCAGTTTCAATACTTTATTCTTGTTTGCCGAGATATTAAAGTTCGTAGACCATGTAAAATCAGCACCAATAAAGTTTTTGGTATTGATACCTAATTCCCAGCCTTTGTTTTCTAATTCTCCCACATTTTGAAGCTGAGAAGCAATTCCTGAAATTCCAGGCAAAGGTCTGTTGAATAATAAATCTTTGGTAATCGTTTTGTAATAATCTGCAGTAAGACTGATTCTGTTATCAAATAAACCTAAGTCAATTCCGTAATCCTGTTGGTACGATGTTTCCCATTTTAAGTTCGGATTATCCAAAGAAGTCAACTGAACCGCATTTACTATAACGTCACCGCTCACATCATAAATTTCTGAGAATCGTGATAAAGTAGAGTAGGCGCCAATCGATGGATTTCCGGTTGCTCCGTAACTTGCTCTTAATTTAAGATTTGAAATCGTTTTATTGTCTTTTAAGAAATTCTCTTTCGCAATATTCCAACCCACGGCTCCAGAAGGGAAAGTTCCGTATTTGTAGTTTTTACTAAAGCTTGAAGAACCGTCGCGACGTGCTGTAAACGTAAATAAATATTTATCATCATAATCAAAATTCAACCTTCCAAAAGCAGAAATTAGTTCGGTTTCAGATAAACCTGAATCTGGTTTTAAGAACACTGTTCCCGCACCTAAATTATGATAGGAATTGGTGTTTGTCAGAAATCCTCTTGAAGCAGCATACGAATTTTCGTTTCTGTTTTTTTGATACGAATATCCTCCAAGAACCGTTAAGATTCCTTTGTCGATAATTTCTTTTTTATAGGTCAAATAATTCTCTGTTAAGAAAGAAGAAAAGCGCGTGTTGCTTACAGAAGCTTCTCCTTTTATATTTTTTCCTGCAATTAAAGTAGAAGGAATATATCTTCCGGTTTGAGAATTGGATTCGGTTAAACCTAAAGTCGTTTTGAAATTTAAATCTTTGGTAATTTGATATGAAGCGAAGAAGTTACTTCTGTTGGTAATGTTGATCACTTCCAGAATATTTTCCATTGCAGTTGCATACGGATTGTCAATATCGTCTCCAATTGGAGCGGTAGTGGTATAAGAACCATCAGCATTATAAATTCCTTTATCTGGCATAAAACGGTAAGCAGCGGCAATTACACCCGCAGCACCAGTACCTCCGGCGCTGGTCTGGCTAATGATTCCGTCTTTATTTTGTTTGCTGGTAAATAAGTTCAAACCTATTTTAAACTTATCGCTTAAATCGGCCTCAAGATTACTTACTATAGTGTATTTGTCAACTCCTGAATTGATTACAACTCCATTTTGGTTGTAATAATTTCCTGAAACATAATATCTGATTTTGTCTGAACCACCTGAAAAGGATAATTGTGAATTCGAAATCATTCCGTCACGGTAAATAACATCCTGCCAATCTGTGTTAGCTCCGCCTGAAGTATGCGTTGTAAAACTTTTTCTGTACGCCACAAATTGATCTCCGTTTAATAAATCTAATTGATTGTTTACTGATTGTGTCGAAGTCGAATTACTGAATTCAATTACCGGTGCTCCTGGTTTTCCTTTTTTAGTAGTTACCATGATAACTCCGTTTGAACCTCTTGATCCGTAAATCGCCGTTGCCGATGCATCTTTTAAAATCTCTATAGAAGCAATATCCTGTGGTGCCGGCATCGAAGCACCCGCAAAACCGTCAACCACTATTAGAGCGTCTCCGCTTGCATTGATTGATGTTCCTCCACGAACCCTGATTTTTACCGGAGCGCCAGGTTCACCACCATTATTTGATTGTACTGAAACCCCTGCTGCACGACCTTGTAAAGCCATTTCTGCATTTAATAAAGGATAAGCTGTCAACTCTTTGGCCGTTACGGAAGACACAGAACCTGTAATGTCACTCTTTTTACGAGTACCATAACCTACAACCACAACCTCGTCAAGATTTTTGGTATCTGCTTTTAAGCTCACATTTACGACTGTTTTATTTCCTATCGGAACTTCAACCGTTTGATATCCTACATAATTGAAAACTAAGACAGCATTTTTCTCTGAAACAATTACGGTATAGTTTCCATCCATATCCGCAGATGCTCCAACAGAAGATCCTTTAATATAAACATTTGCACCAGGAAGCCCAAGTAAATCTTCGCTGGAAGTAACTTTTCCTGTGACTTTTCTTTCCTGTGCATTCATAACGATATTTACTAGTAAAAAGAGTACCAGAAAACACCATTTAAGCGATTTAATTTTTTGGTTTGTAAACATTCATTTTTTGGTTTTAAGGTTAGTGTTAGATAAAATAGAATAGCAATAAACTCATTCCGATTATTAGCAGCATGAAGAGTATTTGCAGTAATAAGAATTTTGTTTTCTTCAATTTCATAAGGCAAATTTAGGTTGCGCAAACGATATAGAAATACAAAAAAGGGTATCTAAAAATACAGATACCCTTTTTTAAGCCTTGAAAACGTTGATTTTTTTAAAATACTGACACTGATTTCGAAAATTTGTCAGCAAATTGCGACGGAGTTTCTCCGTACTTTTTCTGGAAGCATTTGCTAAAGTATTTCGGATTGTTAAAACCAACTTTATAACTCACCTCAGAAACATTAAGTTTATTTTGTTCCAATAATTGAGCGGCGCGTTTTAATCGTATTTCATGAATAAATTCATTTGGCGTATAATTCGTCCACGCTTTTATTTTTAAAAACAGCATGGTTCGGCTAACTCCTAATTCGGAGCAGAAGTACGGAATGTCGAATTGTTCGTTCGAAATGTTTTCCTCCACAATTTTAAACGCTTTTTTCAATAGTTCTTCATCTAAAGAAGAAACTGTGATTTCTGACGGAACAAAATTATCTTCGCTTGCGAATTTGTTTTTCAGTCTTTCGGTTGAATTCAGAAGATTTTTGACACGCAGTTTGAACTCCATTAAATTAAATGGTTTACTGATGTAATCATCGGCACCGCTTTCGAGTCCTTCGAATTTATACACTAACGAAGATCTCGAAGTTAATAATATGACCGGAATATGGCTTGTTTTTAAATTCTCTTTTATTTTAGAACAAAGTTCCGTTCCAACCATTTCAGGCATAATAACATCACTGATAATTAAATTCGGTACCAATTGTACTGCTTTTTCAAAGGCAATTTTACCGTTTTCAGCTTCAATAATATTGTATTCTTTTTTGAGTAAATTTTTCATGAAGGTTCGTAAAACCTTATGATCTTCGACTAATAGAATCGTTTGTTTTTCGGTACTTACAACAAGGTCATCAATGTCTTCCGGTTCCGGTATCCCGGCAGTTTTCAATTGATTAGTATATTGAACAATGTCATCACTAATTTTAAAATCCTGAATAATTTCATCGTCTAAAAGATGTGCACGACCTAACGGAAGCGTAACTTTAAAAACTACACCGCCCGTTTCTTTATTGTTGACATCGATGGTTCCTTTATGGAGTTTGACAATGTTTTTCACGATGGATAAACCAATTCCGGTTCCTTTATTGTAGTTTTTCTGAACGTTATTGTGAAGCGGAACTTCAAAAAATAAATCAAAAATTTTATCAATATGTTCCTCGGCAATTCCAGCTCCTGAATCTTCTACGCCAATAAAAAGATTTTCGTGATCGTGATTGATTTTGATGTTGATAGTACCACCTTTTGGTGTGTAACGAAATGCATTCGAAATTAGATTATAAAAAACACGTTCGAGTTTATAACGATCAAAATATACCAGAATTTCTTCTTCAGAAGTTTCAAAAGTATAGTGGTAGCCACCATCTTTGGCATATTCTATAAACGATAAAAAGATTTCTTTGGTAAATTTTACAATATTTCCATTGGCAGATTCCAGTTTAACCTGATCATTTTCCAGTTTTCTGAAATCCATCAAACGGTTAATCAGACTCAAAAGATGATTGGCACTTCCTTCGATGACTAATAACTTTTTATACATTTCATTCGTTCCGTTATAATTGGACAAAATCTGTTGCAACGGCCCTAAAATTAAAGTCAAAGGTGTTCTGAATTCATGCGAAATATTAGTAAAGAAATCCAGTTTTGCCCTGTTGTTTTCTTCAATACGTTTGGTTTCTAAATACTCAAGTTCTAATTTTTGTTTTAATCTGGCTTTTGATTTCATAATCCAGATTAAACCGTATAATGCTGAACCAATTATAATTCCATACAATAAAAATGCCCATATACTGCGCCATGGAGCTGGTTTAACAACAACAGTCAGGGTAGTGGGAACTTTATTCCAAACGCCATCATTATTAGCACCACGAACTTCAAAAACATAAGTTCCCGGATTCTGGATGGCATACATAGCTTCTGTATTTTTTGTAAGTGTCCAGTTATTTTCCAGTCCGGTTAAACGATAGCTGTACTGATTTTTTTTGGATCGAATGTAATTTGGAATCGCAAAATTAATCGAGAAATTAGCCTTGTCATAATCTAAAGTGATGGTTTTGGTATATCCAATACTTTTTTCTAAAATACCTAAGGAATCGTTTGGGTTTGTAGATTCATTTTTAATTTTCAAATCCGTAATCAAAACCTGTGGCGCGTATTGATTTATAGAAATTTTTCGTGCGTCAAAATAAGTTGCTCCGGAAGGACTTCCGAAATAAAATTTATTGCCATCCAATTTTAAAGCGGCATTATCATTAAATTCATTATTTATTATACCATCTTTTTGGTCATAATTGATAACGGTATTTCGGGTAGTACTGTATTTTATAATTCCCTGATTGCTACTAATCCAAAGGTTTTTATCATTATCTTCTAAAATAGAATGGATTGATGTAATGGGTGTATTTTCAATTTTCAGGTTAATTCTGTTGAATTTCTTTCCATCAAAATAATACAATCCTTTTGCTTTTGTTCCTACCCAGATTTTATTCTGAGAGTCCTGAAACAAGGTCAAAATATCATCTCCGGATAGCGAAACATCATCAAAAAAGAAATGTTTTACCGCATATTTATTGGGTTGAAAATTTTGAAGATTAATAAGATTCAATCCGCTCAAGGTTCCTACCCAAAGTCTTTTTTGTTTGTCTACTAATACCGTTCGTACATAATTATTACTTAAACTATTTGGCTTGTTATTCTCATTTCTAATAAATTGAAAAGCTTTAGAAACAGTATTATAACGAGCTAACCCTTTGCTAAAAGTACCCAGCCATAATATGCCGTTTCCTTCTGTTTTGATGGAATAAACACCGGTATCTTTTAATGAATCTTTTAATTGAGGTGAAATTCGCTCGTCTTCAATTTTTTTAGTTAGTGTATTATAAGCTGAAAGTCCTTTGGAGAAAATTCCTATCCATAAAATATTATTCTCAGC
The DNA here is from genome assembly GCF_002217275.1 of Flavobacterium frigidimaris. Taxonomy (NCBI): domain Bacteria; kingdom Pseudomonadati; phylum Bacteroidota; class Flavobacteriia; order Flavobacteriales; family Flavobacteriaceae; genus Flavobacterium; species Flavobacterium frigidimaris. The sequence continues at coordinate 42,273 of NZ_MUGV01000037.1, read as the reverse complement.
AAGGCACATCGATTTAATATCATTTTTGGTCGTTTGTCCAATTTTGTTGTTGATATAACTCGTTGCTTCTGTATTTTTATTGTAAATCGTGATGCCACCACCTTCTGTTCCAAAATAAATATTTTGATTTTTGTCGGTAACGATCGAACTCACTACATCAAAACTCATGGGAATCTTTTTCGAATTCTGATTATAATTGGAGAAATTCAGATTCGAAATATCCCACATACTGACGCCTTTGTAATAACAACCAATCCAAACGGAACCTTTCTTATCAATGAAGATTGACTTTACTTTTTCGATTCCACTATTATTGCTGCTGTTGTTGTTACTATTGTTATTTATCTTTTGAATACTATTGTCTTCTGCCAAAATGTAAATTCCGTCATAAGCTCCAATCCAGATTGCTCCTTTTTTGTCAATACCTAAAGCACGGATTTCACTGCTTATTTCTTTGTATTTTTCGTCAGGTAAAAAGGAAACATAGCTGTTTGTGGCTGTATTAAATTTTAATAGTCCCTTGTTTTTTGTTCCTACCCAAAGATTATTGAAGCGATCCTCTGCAATTGCTGATACATTTAGCAAATCAATAGTATTTAACGGATAATTTTTAAAAGAAAATTTCCCGTTTTTTCTGTTTGTTAACAGGCATAGTCCTTTTGTCGTTCCAATCCAGATCTGACCTTTTTTGGTTTTCAAAATACTCAGAATATTATTGCTTGGCAGCGTTGTAGTATCCGTAGCAGAATGAAGAGCAGAAGTAAACTGTTTTGTTTTTCTGTTATAAACAGATAATCCTTTTGAAGTTCCAAACCACATTTCATCTCCAATTTTCTTTATGCACCAAATGGTATTGCTATTTATGGTATGATTGGTTTTGTCATTTAAATAGCGCTTGAAAGTATTGCTAACAGGATCATAACAATTCAGTCCATTATAAGTTCCAATCCATAATTTTCCGGAATCATCTTCTTCAATAGATAAGATATCATTGCTGATAGACGTTTTGTTCGTAATATCATTTCTAAAAATAGTGAAGCGGCTGCCGTCATATTTATTTAGACCGTCGCGCGTACCAAACCACATCTGTCCAAATTTATCCTGATGTATCGCAATAACAGAATTCTGCGAAAGCCCGTCAGAAGTAGAGATGTTTTTAAGACGATATTTATTTTGGGAAAATATATTCCCGGAAATAAATAATAAAACCAGAAAAGCTATTTTGTATTTCATGGTGATTTTTTTTAAGGTGCAGAGGTTCAAAGGAGCAAAGGTTTTTTGCCACAGATTTCACAGATAAAAAGGATTTTTAGTATAATTTTTCCGCCACGAATTCACGAATTTTATTTTAAAAAATTATGCGCAATCATTCGTGAATTGCTTCGCCTGTTCACTATCGCTCGGGTCGTGGCTATTTTGTTAAATAAAGTAATCTTTCTAATCTGTGAAATCTGTGGCAAAAACATTTTATTTCAAGCGCTTTTGCAATTGATAATCATACAATGACGGCACTTTATCCAGCGATGTATTTAGAAATTCAATATAGGCATCAGGTTCATATTTAACTTCAAATTCTGCGTTACCGTTTACGCCAATGATTCTCGCAAATGGACCATCTTTCATGCCGTATAATAAAATCGGTTTAGCACTATCAACTACTTTTTCGACCTGAACATTCAGATTCCAAAACGTACTGAAAGGCCCGTGTGACGGTTTCCAATAATCAGCACCGCCGCCGCCAAATAACAGATAACTATTGTTTTTATCCGGATTGATATGCACGGTGATATGGTCGAATAAATTTTGATGATTCGCCCCCGAATGCTGATCTAATAAAGGTTGAGTAAAAATTTCGCAATTCTGATACACATTTTTAGTAGCAAACGTATTGAAGCTCAAAGGATGAACTGTTTTGTTGTAAATTTTAAGGTTCTTTACTAAAATAGTATGTACGCCTCCTAAAGTTACGGTATAATGTGCCATATGCGGTCCATCAGTCACAATATCCTGAATCGTAACGTTGGCATCTTCTTCTGCTAAAATTCCGCTGTCTGAATTTGTAATGACTATATCTTTAACCCAACTATTAAATAAACGTGTTAAAAAGATCGCGTTATTTCCTGGTTCAACATGATGTGCGACTCTCGGAATATCAGGAAATGTAAAACGAATGTGTTCAATGCCTACTTCCTCTAAATGTTTCCACTCCACCAGTTGCGCCTGATAACTTGGTTTTACAGCAATAGTCAAAGGAGTTTTGATCGTAATTTTTGAGTTTGAAATTTTAGTGATTTCAACTTGTTGTCTCACGATTGGCAATTTTGGAAAGTTCCAGTGATGCGATCCCGGTTTTACAGAAGCTCCTTTATATAAATCTTTAATGATTTCGCCATTTTCGCCATCTTTATTAAATAATTGAAGTTCGACTATATCGCCAACTTTCAATCCTTTTACGGCAGAAACAGTAATGACATGTTCGCCCATATTTCCCGAACTCACTTTTGCCAATACATTGGGAATTGGTTCGTATTTATCCAGATAAGATTTCACACGTTCACCAGGAACCTGCGTCCAGATAAAACCACCAGACCAGGCATATTGCGAAAAAGACAAGTCAATATTATTTTCGGCTTCCCGTTGTCTTTTATCAAAAGTGGTCAGGTATTCACGAAGTTCTGCAAGCGATTCCGGATTTTTAAGATACATCATCGGTCTTGGGCAATAAATTTCGGTGCCGTTTTCTCCGGAACCAGTACCCCGAAGAACGAAATTACTTCTTTCGATGTATAAAATATCACTTAGAATAATGCGACCCGCAGGCAATTGCAGAATTACATTTCCTTCTGTAGAAGTTGCTGCTTTTATGGCTTTCAATAAAGCTTTAGAATCGTCTAAAGCATCATTTGCTTTTACGCCAAAATCTGTAGCGTTAATAATTTTCCCTGTTACTTCCGGAATTTGGCTTTCGCCGAAATGATAGCCAGCATAACTAAAATCAGGCAGATAATTTGCTTTTGAATCGGTAAGTATTTTTGGTGTTTGTTGCGCCATTAAAATACTATTTACAAAAAGACTGCAACAAATAATAATGGTTTGACGCTTCATGGTTTTGTGGTTATTTTGGTTAGTTAGTTTGTGATCTGCCACGAAGGCACTAAGGCTCAAAGTTTTTTGTTTCTCGCAGATTTTGCAGATTTGAGCAGATTTAATTAAATAACTGTAGCAAATAATAATCTGCGCACATCTGCTTAAATCTTTTTAAATCTGCGTGAAATAAGTATTTTAATCTTTTAATCTGTGGCTTAAAAAAACTTCGTGTCTTAGTGCCTTAGTGGCAAAAATTTAAACAGTTCGTATAATCCCCATTTCAAGCCCTCGTAATTCGGCTAAACCTCTTAAACGCCCGATTGCTGAGTAACCCGGATTTGTTTTTTTATTCAAATCGTCCAGCATTTGGTGCCCGTGATCCGGACGCATTGGCAACGTACTGTTATTTCTTTTTTCGACTTCGATAATGGCTTTTACCACTTCATACATATCAACATCGCCTTCCAGATGATTGGCTTCGTAGAAACTTCCTTCTGCATCTCTTTGCGTGCTTCTTAAATGAATAAAGTTCATTTTATCACCGTGGCGTCTTACGATTCCAGGTAAATCATTATCCGCTCTAACACCGTACGAACCCGTACACATGGTAAATCCGTTTGATTTAGAAGGAGCAGCATTCATCAATTCCATTAAATCTTCTTCTGTACTCACAACTCTCGGTAAACCTAAAATAGGGTAGGGAGGATCGTCTGGATGAATGGCCATCAAAACACCTTTACTCTCCGCAACCGGAATAATTTCTTTCAGGAAGAAAAAGAGATTTTCTTTTAAAGCTTGTCTGTCAATATGATTGTATCCGCTTAAAGTGACCAGAAAATCCTCTACAGAATACGCTTCTTCAGCACCAGGAAGTCCTGCTAAAATGTTTTGCTGTAATTTTACTTTATCAGCATCAGTCATTGCTTCAAAGTATTTCGACGCTTTTTCAATTTGTTCTGCTGAATATTCTTTTTCAGCTCCCGGTCTTTTCAAAATAAACAATTCAAAGGCCGCAAAAGCATTAATATCAAAGCGCAAAGCTTTTGATCCGTCTTTTACTTCAAAAGATAAATCAGTTCTTGACCAATCCAGAACCGGCATGAAATTATAGCAAACGCATTTTATTCCGCATAATGCCAGATTTAAAATACTTTCTTTATAATTTTCAATGTATTGAAGATAATTTCCTGTTTGTTTTTTGATGTCTTCGTGAACGGGAATACTTTCTACAACTGACCATGTCAAGCCAGAAGCACCTTTTTTAGGATCTCCGTTTTCGTGTTCAATTTCGACTTTTCTTTTGATGATTTCTTCAATTTCCCATACTTGTCCGTTCGGAATATGGTGTAATGCTGTAACAATTCCGGTAGCACCAGTTTGTTTAATATCTTGTAAAGAAACCGGATCATTTGGTCCGAACCATCTTAATGTTTGTTCCATTTTATTTGTTTTTTATCATTCCTGCAAGGTTTTCGAAACGTTGTAGGTATTTATTATTTTTTTCAGGAGCTAATTCCCGCTATCCGTTGTAGACGAAGTTCACTGAACTCCAATTAAAATAAAAATTAAGTGAAGTAATCTTTTATTCTGAACCCCAGAATAAAAGGATTTCCACTTCTATCGGGGCTAGGGCAATCATTTTCATAAGAACATTTCCAGCTAATTCAATTTTAAATACTTGTAGCGGCAAATCCACCGTCGACAACTATTATTGTTCCAGTGACAAACTTAGACATGTCGCTGCATAAAAATAAAAGCGCGCCGTCAATATCTTCCGGTTTTCCAAATCTTCCCATAGGAGTATGATCGATAATTTTTTCACCTCTTGGTGTTAAGTTACCGTCCGGAGTTAACAACAATGCTCTGTTTTGTTCTCCAATAAAAAAGCCTGGCGAAATGGCGTTTACACGAATTCCTTCTCCATATTTAGAAGCCAGTTCAACCGATATCCATTTGGTGAAATTGTCAATCGCCGCTTTTGCAGCCGAATAACCAACCACTCTTGTTAAAGGTCTTTGTGCAGATGTTGACGAAATATTGATAATATTTCCTTCTTTTTGTTTTGCAAAAAGTTCAGAAAAAACTTGTGACGGAAGCATAGTTCCAATGATATTCAAATCGACTACTTGCTGTAAATCATTTGTTTTCATGTCATAAATCGCCTGATCAGGTTGTATCGTTGCTCCCGGCATATTTCCTCCTGCAGCATTGATCAAAATATCAAGACGACCATATTTTTCAACAATAAGATCTTTGGCTTTTTCCAGTTCTTCTTTGTTTAAAACATTGGCCTGAACAGCAAAAGCTTTTCCGCCATTGCTTTCTATAGCAGCTACCGTTTTATTGGCTTTTTCAATAGATTGAGATACAATTCCGACGATTACACCTTGTTTGGCTAATACGTTTGCAAAATTGCTTCCCAACACACCCGCGCCACCGGTAATAAGAGCAATTTTTCCTTCAAGATTAAATATTGAATTCATGTTTGATTTTTATGATTATATATTTTTAAGTACCAATAGGCTTAAATTTAAGGTTTAGTTTTTAGGACAAATTCCAAATTTTAAATCCCAAACTTTAAAATAAAATTCAAATTTTAAAATTCCAAATTCCAACTTCAAGTTTAAAAAATTGGAATTTGGAATTTCTTTTTTTATTGGAATTTAAAAGATTTGAATTTTTTTAAATCTTTACCTTAATTACAATTTTCTTTAACATCCCTTCGCCAATCATGGCAGCGTGAACATCTGTAGGGAATAAAATAGCAAACTGTCCTTCCTGCAATTCAAAATACATATCCGGTTTGTCATGGAAAAAACGAACATCTCGTTCTTCGCTGTATTCACCATTTGGACTTACACATTTCTCTCTCGGTTTCCATGCAAAAGTTTCAGGTCCTTTAAGTGAAATCTGAATATCGATATTCTGATCATGACATTCAAAACCTTTGATACTTTCTTCTCTGGTAGTTCCTTCTCCGGAAATCACGATTACTTTTAAACCTTCTGCAATTTCAAATGCACCATCTTCAAGATTTATTAAATCATTTTGACTTAAATAATCGAAGGCTTTTTTGAAATTGGGATGTAAGCCGGAATATTTTCCCGCATTACTTAAAACATCTATAATCATATTTTAAATTTTCTATTTGGTTTTTTTGTGAGGGTATTTATTTTAATATGCAAACAAATTATTGTTTTGTATGTAAATTATGTAATTTTACGTGTACGCACACGGGCTTTTACAAATGTATATAAAAAGTTAAGTAAAACAACTTATCTTTACCTAAAAAAAATAATTTTACGCAGTTTCAAAATCGTTTTAACTTAAAAAGTAAGAATATCATAACAATTAAAAAAATAGCAGCATTAGCCAATGTTTCACCCGGAACTGTGGATAGAATTATTCATAATCGAGGACAGGTAGCGCAGGAAAATGTTGATAAAGTAAATGCTATTATCGAACAATACGGTTATAAGCGTAATATTTTGGCGAGTAATCTGGCATTAAATAAAAAGTTTCGTTTTGCTGTTTTCCTGCCTAAATATGAAAATATAGAATATTGGAAAAGTCAAATTATCGGAATTGAAAAGGCTGCTGTCGAGTTTGGGAAATTCGGCGTTGTACTGGACTATTTTTTCTATGATTTTAATGTTGCTTCTTTTAAGGAATCAGTTGAAAAAGTTTTGAATTTTGATTGTGACGGCTTATTATTTGCTCCTATTTTTTATGAAGAATCGGTTCGGTTTTTAAATGAGTATGAAAAGAAAAACATTCCGGTTGTTATGATCGATTCTAATATTTCAAGTGATGCAGAACATGCCTATGTAGGGCAGGATGCTTTTCAGAGCGGTTATCTGGCCGGAAGACTGATTAGCTTTGCCGTAAATAATGAAAGACAGGTTCTGATTTTCAAAATTACCCGTGAAATAGAAAGCACTTCAGTTTACCTGCAACGCATTGACGGTTTTTATTCTTTTTTTAAAGATCATCATGAATTGACCAATTTTAAATTTTCAGAAGTTACCATCAAAGATTCCGGGATTGATCAGTTATGCCTGGAAATGTTTGCCGGAATAAACAGCGTTTTTGTACCGAATTCGAGAGCTTATATTGTAGCACGGTTTTTAGAACAGAATCATATTAAAGGTGTCCGAATTATTGGTTACGATTTATTAAAAGAAAATATAGAATATTTAAACAAAGGAATAATTGATTTTCTGATTAACCAAAGACCTGAAGAACAAGGTTATATGGCGGTGAATCATTTGTACAAGAAATTGGTTTTACAAGAAAAAGTAGAAAGCACTCATTATATTCCGTTGGAAATTATTCTGAAAGAGAATTATTTTCCGGCGAGAAAGTAAAAGTGTTTCACGCAGATTTTGGCAGATTTAAGCAGATTAAAAATGATTTTTATTTTATCTGCAATTTGATAAAACTAAAATCTGCACCTATCTGCTTAAATCGGTCAAAATCTGCGTGAAATAAACTATTTCTTCACCTTAACAATAAGCGGATTATTTACCTTTTTAGCAAAAGAACTCAAATACGTTTCCCATTCTGTTTTCGTTTGAAACGGGCTTCCTTTTTTCCATCCAAAACCGGCAAAATAGACCACTTTATTGTCTTTCACTTTTAAGTTTCCGTACAGGTTACTTAAGTCTTTTTCGTTGGTAACATAATTGTCAAAACTGATTAAGGTGTTTTTTGGCGCAACCAGTCCCATCCCAATTTCAGAATCGTCTATTGGTTCCCAATGACTAAGCCAGCCTTCTTTAAGATTGGTTCCTATTGTTCCTTTATTATCATGAAGTGTCAATCCGGCAGCAATGGTTTTTGTGCCTGCAATTGTGATTTCGAATCGTGATAAATAACTTCCGTAATCCAGACTAATAAGTTTCGATTCGGTTATTTTGTTGCCATTGGCATCCCAATCGGCATAGGTTAAAATAAAACTCGTTCTGATTGGACCGGTTGTGATCGTTTTCCAGCTGATGAAATTCTTTGAGAAATAATATTTCCCATCACTATTTACTGCAATTCCGCCAATTCCACGACTGGGACCAACCTGAAAATTATCTAAACCTTCACCAGTATCTTTATGATAAGATCCGGTTCCTGAAACGGTTTTTTCGTACCATTTATCAATAATAGGATATTCAACTCTTTTTAGCCACGCATCGATTCCGCTGGTTAAAGTTCCGCCCGGAATTTTGTCTTCCACCATTTTTTGCGCCACCGGACCGTAAGTTCTAAAAGCCACTTTATTGTTTTCCCAGGCATAATCGTCAGTTCTTTCAGGAACAAATCTAGAATAACAATTGCTGTTTTTTATTGCCGATGAATGCGCTGCCGAAACAATTTCAAATTCTTTTTGGGAAGATGCACTTATTTTCGGCTGAAACAATAAAACATCCATAATTCCGTCGCCATCGTTATCTACAGTCTGGCTTTCAAGAACTAAATTCGTGTTTTTTTCTTTCACGGCAAATTCTTCCAGTTTGACGGAATTTGATAATCCGAGTGCTATCTTAGTTAGTTCAACTGTTTCAAACTCTCTTTCGACAGCTAAAGAATTGGTAATTATAATGAACTTGTTTTGTGAATGAAGCGCAAAGCTACTTGCGAGGATTGTGGTTAACAGAATATGTTTTTTCAAAATATAGGAGGTTTAATTTCAGTAATTATATTTGTTCTGATGAAAGTCTAAATTTACGAATCAATTTTTGAACATAAGTACAGAATGAGAGCAAATATGTACAATCAGATGGTTATTAAAAGATTTTAATGTGCTTAAATTTCTTTCAAAATAGTATCTTTATTGCTGGAAATCAATACTTTTCTTATGAAACAAAGCGCTGGCATATTACTCTACAAGTTTATTGATTGTACTATTTATTTTTTATTGGTGCATCCCGGAGGACCATTTTGGAAAAATAAAGATTTAGAAAGCTGGTCTATCCCTAAAGGTGAATTTACAGACGATGAAGATCCTCTGGAAGCTGCAAAACGTGAGTTTCGGGAAGAAACTAGTTTTGATTTGGAAGGCGATTTTATAGCACTGGAATCGGTTAAACTTAAATCAGGAAAAACAGTTTTTGCCTGGGCAGTAGAATTTGATATTGATGTTGCTTTGGTAAAAAGTAATGAATTTGAAATGGAATGGCCACCAAAATCAGGAACAATGAAAAGTTTTCCTGAAATAGATAAAGCCGAATGGTTTCAAACCGCAGAAGCCTTAAAAAAAATCAATCCTGCTCAGGCTGATTTTATAGTTCAGATCATTTCAAAAATTTCGACTTCTCTTTAAATCCCAACCTCTTTTTATAAAATATTTTGTAATTTACATTTATTGAAAATAATGATATTTAAAAAAGTAATAATAAAGTATGGAAGTTAAATGTATAATCTTCGATTGTGATGGCGTTCTTGTAGATACAGAAAAGATAGGTAATGAAATTCTGCTTTCAATGGCTGCAGAACACGGTTTCGAAATGAAAATTGAAGATGCTTATAGTAATTTTAATGGCCGAAATTTAAAAGAATGTTTCTTGCATGTTGAGAATTCCATCGGCAAAAAACTTCCGGATAACTTTGAATCTGAATATAGAGAAAGAAGCTTTGAGGCCTTTGAAACTCAGGTTAAACCAATGGAAGGTGTTGTCGCGTTTATCGAAAAATTAAAAATTTCGTATTGTGTCGCTTCTAGCGGTCCGGTTGAAAAAATTAGACTGAATCTTGAAGTGGCAGGTTTACTGGATAAATTTGAAGGTAAAATATTTAGCGCTTATCAAATTGATAGTTGGAAACCTGATCCCGGTATTTTTTTATTTGCAGCAAAACAAATGGGTTTTGATGTTAAAGATTGTATTGTGGTTGAAGACAGTAAAGCCGGAGTGAAAGCCGGAATAAGCGGTGGTTTTAAAGTGTATGGTTTTGCAAACGGTTTTAATAATGAAGATTTAGAAAAGGAAGGTGCTACACTTTTTAATAGTTATGAAGAACTAAAAGAACTTTTAAAATTTTAGGTTGAATAAAATGTAATTTAACCGCAAGGTACGCAATGAATTACGCAAAGTTCGCAAAGCTTTTTATTGACAAAGCTTTGCGAACTTTACGTTTTATAAAACCTTTACTATAAGTCTTCGCGCTCTTTGCGTAAATCTTTGCGCTCTTTGCGGTTAAATTTTTGCGTTAAATTAGTTCTACATCAAAAATTATCATTCGATAACAATAGGTTAAAGGCATTTGAGATTTTTAGATATAAAATTGCATGTTCTTTTTATGATTGCGCCACTTCATAAATCCTTTAAATTTTAACCTAATGAACTTAAAAAATACAGCTTATAAAACCTCTTTTATAATGCTACTCTCTATTTTGTTGAATTGTACTATTTCTGCTCAAAATTCAAAGAATCTCAATGGTACGCAAATTGCTTTTTTATCTGATGTACACTTGCAGGATCTATTCGGAAACTTTTCAGATAATGATTATAAAGGTATTCTGAATCCAAAGACCGGACAATATACTTTGATTCGAACAATGGCTTCTCAATTGCATTCAACCCGAATTTTTAATGAAAATTATTTTGCCTTCATAGCCGCTTTGGAGGATATCGCAAAGCGAAAAATAAAATATGTTGCACTTCCCGGAGATTACACAGATGACGGTCAGCCCATTCACGTTCGCGGATTGCAGAAAATTCTGGATCAATACAGCAAAAAATACGGCATTGAATTTTTTATCACAACAGGAAACCACGATCCTGTTGGGCCATTTGCGCAAGATTCAGGCAAAGAAGATTTTCTTGGAAAAGACGGAAAAAGTCAACCCATTTATAGCAAAGACGGCCTTTATAAGCCCAATTTAAGTACCGAACAGCCTGTAGTTGTAACAGCCGATATTGCCAAAATGGGTTATTTAGGAATCACGAACGGTTTAAAAGATTTTGGTTTTTATCCGAATAAAAAATACAAGTTTTGGGCGACTCCATTTTCTACTTACAACAGTCAGAATTATAGTTTTGAAAAAGCTTCTGAAGCCGCTTTATTATCAAACCGGATTTATAATGTTACGCCAGGTTACGAAGTTCCGGATGTGAGTTATGTCGTGGAGCCAATCGACGGACTTTGGTTAATGGCTATTGATGGGAATGTATATATTCCGAAGAAAAATGACGGTGATCCGAAAGACCCTAAAAATTATTCAGAAGCAAGTACGGGTTATAATAATGTACTTTCGAACAAAAAACATCTTATAAAATGGGTGGAACAAATTTCGGCGGAAGCCAAAAAACAAGGCAAAACTTTAATCGCTTTCAGTCATTTCCCGATGATTGATTTTAATGATGACGCTTCCGCGGAAATAAAGGAATTGCTTGGACCAAATAAATGGCAATTAAACAGAGTTCCGGTTGAAGAAGTAGCGAAGACTTTTGCAGATGCCGGATTGAAAATTCATTTTGGCGGACATATGCATATTAATGATACTGGCATTCGCACTACGGAAAAAGGAAATACTTTGGTAAATATTCAAACGCCGTCTTTAGCAGCTTATATTCCGGCTTATAAATTATTGACGATTAAAAAAGATAATGTAGTCGATATTCAAACGATCACAATTGACGACGTCCCAAGATACAATGAACTTTTTGATTTGTACAAAATGGAATATCAGTTTCTGCAAAATCAGCAAACAAAAGACATTTGGAATATCGATATTCTAAAAACGAAAAATTATCATGATTTCACTGATTTTCATTTGAAAGAACTGGTTCGTTTGCGTTTTTTATCAGACGATTGGCCTTCTAATTTTAAAGATTTTTTCCTAAAACTTTCTGCGCAGGATTTATTGGTTTTGGTGAGCGTTCAATCTGACAAAGATTTTGATGAAGTTTTGAAAAGCAAAGAAAGATTTCAAAAGGAATGGAGTGAAGCACAAATTAAATCGGCTCAATATTTAAAAGAAAACAAACTCAAAAAAGAAGATTTTAATTGGACGGGCTACGATTTATTGGTTGATTTTTATCGCTTCAGAAGTGCCGATGAATTGGCTTTAGTAGATGTTGGAACTGAAAGAGCAAAACAGTATAAAATCTTATCTCAACTATTTTTTGAAAATCATAAACAGGATACATCAAAAGAAAAAGCTTTGCAAAATCAAATGCGATTGTTTTTAATCATCTTCAATAAATTCATGCATGAAGTCCCGGCAGATCATTTTACTGTTGATTTGAAGAGTGGTGTGATTACTAGATTGAAGTAATTTAACCGCAAAGGGCGCAAAGTTTTTTTTGCTTTAGATTGTCTTTAGAAAACGCAAAGTTCGCAAAGCTTTGTCAATTATAGCTTTGCTCCCGATAGCTATCGGGATTGTAACTCTTTGCGAACCTTGCGGTTAAAATTTTACTCATTTCAAAACTGAAAACTGTCACTGAGACTGAAAACTTATTTAGCCCCATTAACAGGATCAACTCTCACATAAGTTCCGTCATCATATTTTATCTGATAAGGAGAATTGAAGAAAGTACTTGGTAAATAATAATCAGTTGTGATGATTTGTGCTCCTGAATTTTTCGCTGCTTCAAAGTGGGAGTAATCATTTTTGCGCGCTTCTTTCGTATCTGAATCGGCTCTGGTTCTGATGATGTAACCTTTTTTAACTAAATCAGCAATTTGAGGATCTTCAGAATTGTTTCTGAATAAAGTCGCTGCTTCTGGTTTTCCTGGTTCAGCATTGATGAAAACAGCGCGTCCTTTTAGAGAAGGATGATTCAAGGCATACAAATCTCTTTTGGCTCCGTTGTTATCCAAAATAAATAAGAATTTGCCTTTTGCTTTTTTCAATGTTGGCCAATTGTTATTCAAAACCGCTTCTTCCAAAGTTTTGTATTTGCCACGTACCATGTCTGGCGTGATTAATTTATTTCCTAAACCTTTGCGAAGTTCTTTATCTAAAGCATCAAACAATTCAGGTGTAAATTTCTCCGCTTTTGTACCTAAGTAGCTGTCGTCATCTTTTGGTTCTAAAGTAATAAAAACCGGAACGTGATCCGGATTGGCATCAGACCATTTTTTTAATTCGGCAAGACAACTTTGAAGCGTGTATACTGAGGTTCTAAAATCAATATCGATCATATGAAAAACTTTAAAACCTGGTTTTTTCATTTCTCCATTTGGATCATAAGCTTCTTCAGATTTTGCAAGGTCCAGACCTTTTGGATGCGCAAATTTTCCGCCTTTAGTATCTGCCTGAACATCAATTTCAAGATTTCTTAAACCTTTATTTAATTGGTCTGTAAGTGGAATATGAGTGTACTGCAAACCTTTTAAAGACCGGCTTGTGTCTTTGGCCTGAATAAAATTGTATAAATCAGTTTCAATCGCGTGACGGTAACTGTTATGAGAACCAATAACCTGAATTTGATTGATCTTTAGATTGTCATTTTGTGCCTGAACGCTGCTGTTTATAGCGCCGGCAAGAAATAAGGTGAACAGAATTTGTTTCATGATGTATGGGTGTAAAAAGTGTGACTAGATTTGGGGACACATCAAAAGAGAGCACTTTTTAGAGAGCACTAAATTAAAAGCAGTTTTTGAATTTTATGTTAGTTTAAGAAAAAGAAATCGCAAACCGATTGTCATTTTTGATGTAAAATAGTAGTATTTATACAGCAAAAAAATTCATTATTTAATTTAAAGTTAACCTTCAGACAAAAAACTTTGGTATAACATTTTATTATTTTACATCACCAAACACTACCAAAATTGACTATGAAGAATCCTGAAATTTTTGAAAAAACGTATAACGAATACTGGAAAAAGCTCAATGCTTTTTCGTATACGATGACTCAGGATAAAGACTTGGCGCAGAACATTGTTCAGGATGTTTTTATTGATTTATGGGAGCGAAAAGACGATTTGAATATTAATGCAATCGAACCATATTTATTTCGTGCCGTAAAAAATCAGGTTTTCAAACATTATCAAAATAATCGCTTTGACAAGACCATTCTTGAAGATCAGTTTGAAGATTATGTTATTGATAATTTCGCTTCAATCGATCCTGAATTAATGGATTTACTTTATTCCTTATTAGATAAACTTCCGGAGAAACGAAAAGAAGTTTTATTGATGTACAAATTTCAGGACATGTCGATCGATCAGATTGCAGATGAACTCGGAATTTCAAAACAAACGGTTAAAAATCAAATTTCTTCTGCCTTAAAACAACTGAGAGAAGGCTTAAAAGACCTTGCCTGGCTAGCTCCATTCATTATTTTGCATCAAAAGTTTTAAGATAACTTTCCGTTGATGTTTTCATAATATTTCCCGATAGTACGATTTCATGATTCTGGTACTTACTTGTAATAATAACCTGTTAGGGTAATTAGCAATTTTTTGTTTAAACACATAGAAACATAGATTTTTCTTTTAGAAGAGGAGAATTTTAAAAAACTAGTTTTCACACATAGCTATACGTAAAACGCTATGTTTTTTAAAGCAAGTGAAACGCCTTTAGTGAGTGAAAAAAACTATGTCTCTATGTGTTAAAAAATTACGCCAACATGGACCAACAAATAGTATGATAAAAAGAATCAAACATAGTTTAGAACATCTAATCGATAAAAGTTCGAGAAATAAAACTTCAATAGCAGAAGAAAATCTATTAAATGATTTCGCTTTTGACCAATATCAAAATTCAAAATGGAATGAAACTGCGATGGGAAATCCTGATGAAGTTTCTCAACATATATATGAAGGAATTCAACTTCGAATAGGAAAGAAGAGAAGCTTCAATCCTTATTTAAAATACATGGCCGCTGCCAGTATTCTTTTTCTTGTTGGTTTGGGATTTTTTTTCAAACCAGGTTTTTCAACAGAAAAGCAATTAACATTTAAAACGTTAGATAGCCCCAAATCTATCCAATTAAATGATGGCTCGAAAATTTATCTGGCAGCAAATTCTATATTTCAATATCCCGAAAAATTTTTAGGAGAAGAAAGAAAAGTTTCGCTATTAAAAGGAAATGCATTTTTTGAAGTAGCCAAAGACAAAAAGCATCCTTTTATAATTACTTCAGGCGAAATAAAGACGAGAGTGGTTGGAACTTCATTTCACATTCAGTTATCTAAATCAAAATGTGAAGTGATTGTTGTAACCGGAAAAGTAAATGTTACTTCAAAAGGGCAAAGTGTTGATCTGGTTCCGAATGAAGAAGCGCTGTTTACAGCTCAAAAATTAACCAAACAACTGGCAGACAAATCCTATTTAGTGAATTGGTACAACACCGATGTCACACTAAATCAAACCACTCTTAAACAAGTTATCACAATTTTACAATATAAATACGGAGTTTCATTTCAGTATGATAATGCACACGTATTAGCAATGCCTTTAACGGTATTCATTAAGAAGGACGCATCATTAGAGAATGTTTTAGAACAAATTAATTATATCACAAACCTAAAATTTAAAGTTTATGGCGAAATAGTAAAAGTGGATTAAAAACAAAAAAGCAGTTGCTGAGAACAACTGCGATTAATAATTAAGTATCGATAAAAAACCAATAACTTAAATCATGTATTTTAAACTTTCCTATTTAAATCTAAAAAGAATTGTCTTTTTAGTAATGGCGTTAATGGCCATTCAAAATGGTTACAGTACAACTAATTTCCTAGAAAATTCAAAAGTAAAAAATAAAATAGAAAAAGCTACACTTGTTTCTATTTTTTCAAAATTAAGCCAACAAACCGATTATAAATTTAGCTACGGGCAAGCTATTATTGCTGATAATACGGTTTACACGGTAAATTATACAAACGAATCGATTGCACTAATTTTAAGTGATCTTTCTAAAAAAGCTAATTTCAATTATAATATTAATGGAAAATTAGTTTTAATTCAGAAAACAGCTGCTCCAAAAGCGACAACTCAAACAGCGGTTGACAGAATTAAGGTAAAAGGAAAAATTGTTGATGAAAACAAAGTGCCAATTCCTGGTGCAACGATCATGGAAACGAGTTCTTCAAACGCTACAGTAACCAATTTTGATGGTGAATTTGAAATTACAGTTGGAGAAGGTAAAACGATCCAGGTTTCTTACATGGGTTATAAAACAAAAACTTTGGCTGCACAAAATGGGTTTATGACTATTCAGTTGGAGCCAAATACAGCAGAATTAGCAGAGGTTTTAGTTGTAGGTTACGGTAAACAATCTAAAAAAGATGTTACGGGAGCTGTTACGCAATTAGAAGCAGCAAACTTTAAACAGGGTATTTCAACTTCTCCAGATCAATTATTACAAGGAAAAGTAGCTGGTGTTCGTGTGGTGAGTACAAGTGGTGAGCCGGGAGCGGGCGTAAATGTTACGATTCGTGGAGTTGGTTCTATCAGAAGCGGAAGTACACCTTTGTTTGTAGTTGACGGAGTGCCATTGTCTAATGATGATGTAAGCCCTGGTGCTAGTAATGTAGGTTTTGGAAGTTCGCAGGCCAAAAATCCTTTGAACTTTTTGAACAATAGCGATATCGAATCGATTACTGTTCTTAAAGATGCTTCGGCAGCGGCAATTTACGGTGCGAGAGGATCTAATGGGGTAGTTTTGGTAACGACTAAAAAAGGATCTAAAGGTGAAGGAACTTTGACTTTTGATTCTTATACCGGAATTTCGAATGTTGCCAATAAATTAGATGTTTTAAATGCTGACCAATACAGAAAAGCGATTAAAGATCCGGCGTTTGATCATGGTGGAAACACAGATTGGCAGGATGTAATTTACAGAACAGCTATTACAACAAATAACTCACTGGCTTTTTCTAAACAAACAGAAACAGGAAATTATTATGCTTCTGCTGCGCAAATGAATCAGGAAGGGATTATCAGAAACAGTAATTTCAAACGTATGTCGGGTAGAATTAATGCAGCCGAATCATTTTTGGATAACAAACGTCTGAAAGTAAAATTGAATCTTACAGCGAGTGAAACTAAAGATGACGGAGTTCCAACGAGTGATGACGGAGGTTCTAACGGACAATTGATCGTTCATACTTTAATGGCGAATCCAACAAGATCTGTTTTTGATGCCAACGGAAAGTACACTAACTTTAATATGAACGCACATTACAATCCAGCTTATTTATTAAGTATTTATGATGACCAGACGCGTACATTAAGAGTTTTGGCCAATTTAGAAGCATCATTGCGAATTGTTGACGGACTGGAGTATAAATTGAATATTGGTTTTGACCGTTCTGCAGCAGAAAGAAATACTACAATTTATCCAAACTTAACCGATTTAAATCCTAAAGGAAAATACGTTCAGAATAATCTGGATTCAAGAAACTCTTTGATCGAGCATTATTTGACTTACAATTTGTTATTAGACAAACATAAATTTGAAGCTTTAGGTGGATTTTCGTATCAAAAGTTTGAAAGATCAGGAACAAGTTTTAGTATTGACGGAATTACAAATCAGGGAGTTGGTGTGCCACCTTCTATCAATCCTGGATTTGCAGGAACACAATCAGGCGTTTCAGGATATGCACAGGAAAACGAATTGCAGTCTTATTTTGGAAGAGTAAATTATACTTTCAATAACAAATATCTTTTAACTGCTTCGATGAGAGCGGACGGTTCAACTCGTTTTGGAGAAAATAACAAATACGGTTACTTTCCGTCAGCTGCTTTGGGTTGGAATATCTCTAAAGAAAAATTCTTAGAAAATGCAACGGCTGTTAGTAATTTAAAATTAAGATTAAGCTGGGGACAAACCGGAAATCAGGAAGTAGAGAATAAAATTACTCAGGCAAGTTATTCATTGGCAGGTGCTGACGGATATTATTTATATAACGATTTGAATTTGGTAAACGGAGTATCAGTAAACAGAACACCAAATCCAGATTTAAAATGGGAAGTTGTAACACAATACAATGCTGGTTTAGATTTTAGTTTTTGGAAAGACAAATTCTACGGAACTTTAGATTATTTCAACAAAACAACAACAGATGCCATTTTGAATGTACCTTCTCAGGCATTGAGTCCAACCACTACAATCTGGACCAATATTGACGGAAAAATAATCAATACCGGCTTTGAGTTTATGCTTGGATCTAAATTAATTGATAAAAAAGATTTCTCCTGGAGCATTGATATGAACGGTGCAACTTTAGATAACAAAATTGAAGATTTACCAGTTTCAGAAATTTTAACCGGAACCATTTCAGGGCCAGGACAATCAGGAGTAAATGCTAATATTTACAAAAGTGGTTATGCTGCAGGATCTTTCTATTTGTTACAACATACAGGTTTTGATGCAAACGGAGCGAATGTCTTTAAAGATCAAAACGGAGACGGAAAAATTGACAACAGCGACAGGGTGATTATTGAAGGAGCCTTGCCAACTTTTTATTACGGATTTAATAGCGATATAAGATACAAAAACTTTACGTTCTCTTTCTCAATCATTGGTCAGACCGGAGGGTATTTATTAAATAATACAGGGTTAAACGCATTAAACATAAACAACTTAGCTTCTGACAGAAACGTGGCTACAGGATATTATGAGTCGGGTGCAAATGCTACAAACTCGCCAATTTTATCGACACTTTTCTTAGAAAAATCAGATTTCATCCGATTGAATACGGCTCGTGTTGGATATAATTTCGATTTAAAAGGAATGAACTGGATCAATGGATTGACACTTTATGTTACAGGACAAAACTTAATTACAATTACCAATTACTCAGGTTATGATCCTTTAATCAACAGTCCAAAATCAAACGGAGGAAATCAATCTATAGGTATTGATTATGCTAGTTATCCAACTTCCAGAACGTTCAGTTTTGGAGCAACTTTAAAATTATAATTATTATGAAGACAAATACATTTTTTAATATAAAATTAATCACATTGTTCTCTTTCATCTGGTTGTTTGCCAGCTGTACAGATCTTGACGAAGTTGTTCTGGATGAAGTATTGGGAAACAATGCTTCCAATCCGGCTGGTGCACTTGCGGCCGCTTATGATCGTTTAGGAGACGGAACTTTTGTGGATCACGGAGGCGTTTTTTCTTTGCAGGAATATACTACAGATGAAGCTATCTTGCCAACCCGCGGAAGTGACTGGGGAGATGGAGGAAAATGGAGAGACATGCATGAGTTTACATGGAAATCTGACAATGCCATTGTTGGTGACAACTGGAACAAATTGACAAACGGAATCACACGTTCCTTAACAGCAATTCAATCTGTAGAAGAAAGCTCAATACCGGAGAAAAAATTGTTTTTGGCAGAAGCCAAAGCTCTTTTAGCTTATTATATGTATACTACTTTGGATTTGTACGGACAAGTACCTTACAGAGATCCAATGAACCCGAATGCACCTTTGCAAATTTTAAAAGCCGATACTCAAATAGACAAATTAATTACAGATGTTGAAGCTTTGATTCCTGATTTGGCTCCTATGGGAGAACAACAAACGCACAATGGACGTTTTACAAAAGAAGCAGCTTATGGTTTTTTAAGTACCATGTATTTGAACCGTGCCGTTTTTAAAGACCGTTACAATGCAACATCCAGTTTTAATTTTAGCGAGCCTGCTGTAAGTGGAGGAGGAACAGATATGGATCGTGTTATTTATTATACGTCATTATTAATTAATTCTGGGAAGTATAGTTTAGAAAGCGATTATTTCAAAAACTTTGCGAGAGACAATGACAAAGGAAAGGAGCTTATTTTTGCTATTTCTCAAAAGATAGATTACATCCGTAATGGTTCTAACAGTTTTGCTTATGTATGTATGGAGCGTAATCAGAGAGCGTCTGCGGCTAACAGAGGAACAAATGCTGCCTGTACAACTCCGGAATTTTATGCAACCTGGGACGATAATCACGATGATCCGAGATTTCAACAACACTATCGCTACGCAGATGGTACCTGGTTTATGAATGATGGTACCGATGTAAGTGTACCTGCAACAGATATTGTACCTAAAAGTGCTAATTTACCATGGTTTCACTTTAACAGAGGTATTCAGGCCGGACTTCAATATGGTCCAATATTATTGCCTTCAGGATCTTTAGAAATGGTGGGCGGACGTATTAAAGTTTCTCCATTGTTTATGGAGAAAAGCACGACTACCAGAATGGATTTCACTCCATCATTAACGTTCAAAAATCCGGCTCAGGCTGTTTTTGCCCAGAACGAAATCAATCAGGGAGCGCGTGTTTTTAAATATGAATTTGATCCCGAAGGAGGAAACGGTAACAGTAATGTTGATATTCCGTTGTTTCGTTTAGGAGGTATTTACACTATGAGGGCTGAGGCGTATTTCAGAAAAGGAAGTAACGGACTAGCAATGGAAGATTTAAACAAATTACGTACCAGTAGAAAAAGAGAATCTTTGTATGCAAGTGCTCCGGGAAAAGCACTTACTTCTTTAGATGCGACTCAACTGTATAAAGAAATAGGTTTCGAATTGTATTGGGAACTGTACAGAAGACCACAAATGATCCGTTTTGGAAAATTTGATTTACCGGGAACTGCAAAAGCAGCTTCACAGCCTTTTAGAAGAGTATTCCCAATTCCGCAGTCGACAATTGATGTGACTAAAGAATTCAAACAAAATCAAGGATACAATTAGTTTTGTGTTAGTTTATTTTTATTTATTTTTTTACAAAAAGCCTGTCCCAGAAAGACAGGCTTTTGTTTTTTTCTAAGTGTTTAAATTTAAATAGACGGATTAAAATGAACTTCTTCATATAAGTCCCAAATGCTGCCAGTACTTACAGCTTCCTTCATTTGGGCCATGATAATATTTTCTCCATCGCATCTTAAATTGATCATTCCGTATTTGATTCTGTTAGTGCTGTCAATAGAGCGGGCTAGTTCTGTCGAAAAAACCAGCGGTCTTTTTGATTTTGTATATTTTCCGGCACACCCAATAGCATCGGCTCTTGGGTGAGAATAGGTTTCATTATCGCCTGATGAAATTACGGTCGCGTACGGATTTACCTGATTCATAAATTCGGTTGTAAATTCAGATGCTCCGTGGTGACATGATTTGGCTACATCTACTTCAAACGGATTTGTGTTTTGATAATGCTCCATCAAATGCTCTTCAGCAGGAATGTTTAAATCTCCTCCGTATAAAAACCAACGATTTCCGTAAGTGATCTTCAAAACAAGACTATGTCCGTTTATCGTATGGGCTTCATCATCAAAATATTTGTAAGCCAATTTAGCATTGATTAGCGAAGTCACCGGACCTAAAGCTTCAATTTTGAAATTTTTATTGTTGATTAATTTCTGCGGAATAACACTGGTATGATCCAGACGCTGAAAATTGGCTAATCGTCCCTGAGAAGTAGCATTGTTGACTGCGGCCAGAAACTTCTCCTGCAAATCAAGCATACCGCCTTTTAGCTTTAAGGCATTAAATTCTGCCAAAGTACTAAAGGAAGTTTCGAGAAAGTATTCATTTCCCTGTTTGGATTTCTTTCCTAATTCGGTATTGTATTCCAGCTTTGGAAAATTCACTTTTGCGTTATTGAATTTCGCAATTCCGTTATGATAAATAGTTCCGATGGTATAATGATCATCGTTGATAATATCAATTAAGCCCTGATAATGATCTTTATCAAAATGACTGATAAAGATATAATCCAGATGTACTTTCTTATTTTGATCAAAATAATATTTGTATTGCCATTTGCTCAAATAATGACTTAAGTTATCATTTGGTCCACCGTCAATAATAATCTTCAATCCGTTTTCATCATTTCCCACTTCAATCAAAGCACCATCACCCTGACCAACATCCACATAAAAACATTTTAGGGATGGAGATAACCCAATACAGCTTTTATCAATCCATCCTTCTTTACTAAAGGCATAAATTTTTTGCCAATTGCCATTTTCTTCGGGTAAAATCTTAACAAATGACCCCATTAAAATGGTGTTATTCTTTGATTTTGGTTTTCCGTCTGTTCCAATGCTTTTATACACTTGTGCATAAAGCGCTGTAACTACTTTGTAAACTTCTGCCATGCTAATTATGATTTAAAGTTAATAAGAGCGTACTTTTTTTTGCGGGATAGCTTCAGAATTTAATTGCAAATATATGAAAATCAGGTATATAGATATGTTTTGTTTGTGTTATTGTTTTAAGGGCAATTTTGTTTTTTAGATATTTTGAGAGTTGTTTTGTGTTTTAATGACAAAAAAATAATATGATATATCCATTTTATTGGTTTCAAATTATAAAATGAAACCATTAAAAGGCAATACTTCGGAAATTTATTTTTATTTCTATTTAGCTTTGAAAAACAATTAATAAATCAAGAAAGTTAATCAAACTAAAAATCAAACATTATGAAAAAGTATCACTTATTATTCGCAGTTTTTTTCTTTTCGCTGGCAATGTCAGCTCAAAGTTCAGGATCGTTTTTGCTTAATTTGTATGGAGGTTATACCTTTTCGGATAAGGTAGAATTTGACTCCTCATATGCAAAAGTAGAAGATGGTTTTGAGTATGGTGCAGGATTGGAATATTTCTTTATTGATAACCAATCAATTGAATTAAAATATAACCGACTTGATACACATATGCCTCTATATACATATCTTCCTATACCTGCGGCTGGTATTCCTGCTAATGGTCAGGTTAATGCCGGAAATGATAAAGGGGCGATTAATTATGTATTAGCAGATTACACCTATTATTTCGGATCAAGCGCGTCTAAAGCTATGCCATATTTAGGTGCTGGTGCCGGTATTGCTATTCTTGAAACACCGCAAAGTGGAAGCGGAACTTATTTTGCCTGGGAAATTAAAGCCGGTGTAAAAGTAAAAACCAATTCACCATTATCACTTAATTTTAATGCTTATTTACAATCGATGTCTGCAGCTGTTGGATATGATTATTATTGGGATTACTATTGGGGTCCTGTAGCAGTTAGTGATTATGCATCAACATTTCAATTTGGACTTGGAGTTGCTCTAAGCTACGACTTTAGTAAATAAAAAAACAAGACATTAATTAAATTTCAATCTTACAATATAAAATCATGAAAAAAATATTTTTATTAATTGTCTTAGCTATTACTGCGGGTGGTTATGCACAAACGAGTTCCAGCCTTGCTGATGATGTTGCCGTAATTCAGAGTATTTATGGTAAATCTAAAGCAGATTTAGTCAAACAATATATGAACCTGACTGAACCACAGGCCTCGGCGTTTCAGAAAATTTATGACGAATATGAAACACAACGCAAAGCATTAGGACAAAAGAAAATGCAGTTAATCAAAGATTATGCAGATAGTTATGATAATCTAGATGATACAAAAGCTGCAGAACTAACAGATTCAAATTTGAAAAACAACTTAGATTCTGATAAATTATTATCCAAAACATATAGTAAAGTAAAAAAAGCTGTAGGTGGTCGTAATGCTGCAAAATTTGTTCAGTTAGAGCAATATCTGCAAGTGACCATACGAGGAGAAATTCAGGATTCAATTCCTTTTATCGACGAAATAGATAAATCAAAAATTTCTAAATAAAAAACAAATGCAACTCGTACGAGTTGCATTTGTTTTTTATAGGTGCTGAGGTTCTAAGATACTAAGGTGCTGAGGTTCTAAGGTTCTGAGGTTCTAAGATGCTAAGATGCTAAGGTTCTAAGATTCTAAGATGCTAAGAGAAAAACTTAGAACCTTAGTACCTCAGTACCTTAGTACCTTTCTAAAAGATAGTTATTTTATAAAATACTATTGCAATGATATAATATGGAATACTAGAGTATTGTTATTTTTGATAGAGCTTCACAAAGCATTCAATTAATAATAATTCAAATAAGAATATCATGATACATCAAATTGACACAACTGATAATATAGTCGCTTTTAGAGCATTGGCGGAGGTAACTAAAGATGATTTTCTCAGTGTGGTCATTCCTGCTGTTGAGCATTTAGTAAAGCAAACTAATGAAATTAATTTTTTATTAGTGCTGGATACTGATCTTGAAAATTTTACGGCCGGGGCCTGGCTTGAAGATGCGTTGCTTGGAATAAAACATCTTGGCAAATGGAAAAGAGCTGCTATTATTTCAGATTCAGAAGATATTATTTCGTTTACAAACGGATTTAGTTATGTCGTTCCCGGAGAGTTCCACGGATTCAAAAAAATAGATTTTAATAAAGCCTTAAATTGGGTAGAGGGGAATATTAATTTAGCTTGAGATCAGGTTTTTTTGTTTCAAGTTTCAGGTTTGCTGGGCGTTAAAAAATAGCCACGAATTCACGAATTTTTTTACATCATAGTAAATAAAAAATTCGTGAATTCGTGGCTAACTTTTTAGTATGTTATTTTGTTCCAACAAGACTTGAAACCTGAAACAAAGAAAACCTAAAACAAAAAAATAGCCACGCCTTCATAAATTTTCTACATAACCGTAGGTATTCATAAATTTTCGTGGCTAATTTTATGATCAGATATTCCGTTCCAACAACTTGAAACTTGAAACAAGAAAAACCTGAAACAAAAGTTTTAGTGATTATACTCGATACCACTACTTTCAGTAGCTTCTTTTTTATCCTTTGAAATTTTTGATAGTTTTTTATAGCATGCTGAGGCTAACAAGGGTACTGCAAGACCTCCAACAATAGCTGCTGTTTTATTGTGCCCCACTTTCTTTAATACAGCACCTACAACAAGTGTACTTATACCTGCACAAAGTAAATTCTTAAAAGAAAGTTTTGATGCCGGATTTGGTGTTATTCCGTGTAACAATGGGTCTATGAAGTTTAAATTTTCCATGATTATAATAATTTATTTGTTTGAACTTTTTGTATTTTACGTCGATAGCTTTTCATTATCGGTTTCAATTTCTATTTTTTCAATTTCTACTTTTTCTTTTTTGATCGCTTGTCTTAACAAAGCCAAAAGACTCATGTAGACATTTGCAACAAAAACCAGCGAGAATCCTGCCAAAATATACCCGCGCCAGTCATTTAACAAAAGTTTATAGTCTGTAAAGAATAAACAGGCAATTGTGACATAATGGCTAAAGCAATATTCGCAGGTAAAGAGATAAAAAACTTTTCGTGACAGTAACGTCCGATCATTTTTAGAGTGTTTGACACACCATTCCCGAGGTTCCCGAAATATTTCTTCATGTGTTACGGTCCAACTGATACATGCAATTGGAACTGCCAAAACAAAAAGCCAAATAATTTGGGTTAAAAGATCCATAAATCGATATTTTCTTATTCTCTTGGATGCGTTTCAGGAAAATGTTCTGCATCGAAATCGTCTATTTTGTCCGTGTCGTCGTCTATATGCTCTTCTTCATCTTCGCTCTGACTGTGATCATCGACGTCGTCTGGAACGTATTCAGTATCCTTCTCTTCATCGTTCGTAATTAAACCGTCTTCGTTAATGATTCTTTCTTCGTTTGGAATGTTTTCATTTCGGTTATAGTCATTTGTCTCATGATTGACATCGCCAATAAATTCTCCGTTATAATGTTGCTCATACGGATCTTCGTCTTTTTTATAATTATCATTATCAATAAGAGTTTCCTGATCTATAAAATCTGGATCTGTCTGACCATAATTTTCATTATTATACTTTTCCATGATGTTTAAATTTTAATTATTTTTTGTCTAATGGAAGAAAACTTCCGGGGCTTTTACTTTTTTAAAGGCTTGTATTTTTACAAATTTAGCTTTAGAATCGTTTGAAACCGTTACAGAAAATCAAATGGAATTTCCATAATTATCAGTTTACCCAAAAATTGTATGAATTGATGCGAAGTAGGTAATAGGTGTCTTAAAAAATAACAGAAGGTTAGTTATTTCAGCGGCATCAGCATACGTATGCTCAGTGATGAATTTTTTAGCCTTTTTTGATTATAGGCAACTACTAAATTCTGCTTTCAAAAAAAAGATTCTAAACTATTGTTTGTTTGGTACTTATGAGGAAATAATGTCTTTTTTTAGTATTTCGAAACTGCTCCAAAACGTGTATTTTAATTCCTTCCTTCAATGAAAAAGGATGTTTTTAAAAGAATAATTAAATTGTTAAGTTGTTGATTTTGTAGTTCTTAATTCTTTATTAGAACAGATAAGTAAAACCTGATACAGTGATTTTCCCGTTTTTAAATCATAAAATAAAATTACAAACTCAGATTTGAAAGTTTTTTCGTTTAAAAAACAAGCCAAAAGTTTTATTATTAGGTTGTTATTTCTTAATTTTAACAAAAATAGAGTCTTTTTTTAACTCTTTTTTTATAATTCGCCCCAATCGAATCAATTTTGTATTTTTTATTTAGAATATAAGTTAATGCTTTGTTATGTAATTGATAATAATTGCATTGCCAGAAAAAAAAGATTTTGTTTTAAAAAAATGTGCCCCAGAGTTTTTTTAGAATAATAATATAGTTGTTGCAACCTACATAATTTATAATTTATGGAGTAAAGCAACAATTAATCACTGTTGCATATTTTATTCGCCGCTTACTAATTTTTACATGCAATTGCCCATTTTCCCATTTTACAATAAGCCAAAATAATTTTTTTTTTAAATTTTAACGCCAAGTTTATGAAAATAATTTACTCTTCTATTAATTGCGGAACGATTAAAAATGCATTATTATTTCTACTATTTTTATTGCCGGTCTACATGTTTTCGCAAAACTGTACGGTAAATGCGAATGTAGATAGAAGCTTATGCCCTGGAGGTTTATCATCACTTCCGCCGGATCAATTTGCTTTATTAGGAACTGCAAATTCTGAGAATCCTTACTTGCAAGCTCCTGTATGGACTCAAATTTCTGGAAATGCAGTCAATATAGTCTCACCAAATACAGACCAAACATTAGTTTCTGGTGCTGTTCCCGGAAATACTTACGGATTTAGATTATCTGCCCAATGTGCAGATGGAGCGACTGTTTCAGATGATGTTTATATAACTATTTTGCCAATAACAACTGCCAATGCTGGATTAGACCAAACATATTGTCCGGGCTCTTATGCGTTAAATGGGAATGTGCCTGTTGCTACAGAAAATGGAACGTGGAGCATTCAGGGTGCTAATGATGCCGGAGTCAGTATTGGTAGCCCAAATTCAGCCACTTCAGCAATTACTATTTCTGGAACATCTGCAGGAAGTACCACTTTACGATGGACTATTTCGGCGACTTCAGGTTCTCCAATTTGTGAATCTTATGATGAGGTTGTAATTACAACTTTAGGCGGTGTTCAACCTGTTACGGCAGGATCAGATATTACGCTTTCCAATTGTTATTCATCGACTCAAAATATAAATTTAAACGGTAGTTTTGGCGGTAATAGTCCGGGACAACAACAAGGAACGTGGACAATTGTATCAGGGCCAAATGTGCCAGGTTTTACTAATGCCAATGATAATAATACAAATGTTAGTGGATTAACAGAAGGAACCTATGTTTTTAGATGGACCGTAGCAGGAACTTGTGCCAATGGTTTTGATGAAGTTACAGTTACAGTACCGCCGCCAACAGCTGATGTTACAGATGTAGCAGATGCTACATCATATTATTGTGATGGAAGAACTTCTACTGTTTTGCAGGGAACAGCACCTTTGTATGTAAACGAAACAGTACAATGGACACAAACAGGAGGACCATCTGCCACAATTGTTAATCCTACTTCGCCTTCTACTGTTGTTAACGGTATGACAAGTTTAGGAACTTATACATTTTTATATACCTTAACCAATAGTGCTACCAATTGTGTTAGTACAGGAACATTTATTGTTGTTTTGGAAGAAACAATTTCTGTATCGGGAGGGCCTGATCAGGTATTAGGCTGCGATGTTTCATCAGTAACAATTCCTGTTACTTCAACGGGCGATGGACAAATGAGTTGGCAAATCGTTAGCGGACCTACTGTTAATCCGCTTTTGAATCCTCCTTATCCATCATTTCCAACAGCTTTAGCTAATTTTTCAGGCGGTGGTTTTGAAGTAGATCAATTGATATATTCCGGAACTTATATCGTTAGAATTATAAAAAATCCAAATCCCGGAAGTCAGTGCGAAACCATATATGATGATGTTGCTATAGTAGTATCAGCGCAGCCAACAGGATCGAATGCAGCAACAAGACAGGTTTTACCTTGTAATGATACTGAAGTAAAACTGGCAGGAAATATTCCGACAAAAGGAAAGGGTACATGGTCACAGGTTTTTGGTCCGAACACAGTAGTTTTTGATGATGTTAATGATCCAACAACACTGGCATCGCCATTAGTTAGTGGACGCTATGAATTTCGTTGGACAATCGCTAGCGGTGCTGCTTGTGATGTTTCGCAGAGTATTACTGAAGTAATCGTTTCTAATGCAACGCCAACCATTGCTAATGCAGGAAATGATCAGTCTATTTGTTATGGAGCGCCAGTTCAATTGCAAGGAAATGCTACAATTACCAGCGAAACAGGAACCTGGACCGTTACGCCAAGTGCGGGAATAACTTTTAGCGATGTAAATGATCCCAACGCAATCGCCTCGGGACTTGCAGCAAATACGGTGTATACTTTTACATGGACTATTGTGAATGGTTGCGGAACAACATTAGATACCGTAGAGGTTACAACTAATAATTCTCAAGGTGCCACTGCCACTGCAGGTCCAGACCAATGCGCTGCAACAGGCACTTCATCCATAACATTAGCAGCAAGTGATCCTTCACCGGGAACGGGAGTATGGACAAAAACCGGCGGTGGCGGAGGAACTATAACCAATCCTAACCAATTCAATACGACAGTTACAGGTTTAAGCGATGGAGATTATGTTTTTACATGGACAGTTTCTGCAACAGGGTGTACCGATGCTTCTGATTCGGTAGAAGTTACAATCGCTCCAACCATTACTGTAGCAGATGCAGGACCAGATCAAAACATTTGCGGTAATAGTGCAACCGTTACCGGAAGTACGCCAGCAGCAGGAGAAACTGGATTATGGGAATTTGTGAGTGGGGGAGATGGTCCCGTAATTACAAATCCAACAAGTCCAACCACAACTATTACCGGACTAACATCGGGTTCATGGGTTTACAAATGGACTATTTCAAGAGGGGCATGTGCTGCCTCTACAGATTCCGTACAATTAAATATTAATGAAGCGCCTTCAACAGCAGCTGCAGGACCAGATCAGACAGTTTGTAACCAAACAAGTGTGACGCTTGCTGCAGCGGCTCCAACAGTAGGAATTGGTTTATGGTCGTTAATCTCAGGACCAAATTCACCTGTTTTTTCTGATGTTTCATCACCAACTTCGGGTTTATCAAATTTAATTACTGGAGAATATATTTTAGAATGGACTACCTATAGTGGTTTAAGTTGTCCGGAAAGTAAAGATCAGGTGACTATTAATGTAACGGAGCCAGCTGCGGCCGGATCAGATTATTCAACTTGTTTAGAAGGACCGCTTTATTTAACAGGAAATGATGGTAGTACAGGAACATGGACCTATATTTCAGGGCCAACAACACCAACAATAACAACAACAGGGAATAATAGTGCATCTGTTACTGGTTTAGTTCCGGGTGTTTACATTTTCAGATATACCATTCCGGCCGAAGGATCTTGCCAGGAAACATTTGATGAAATTAGTGTAACTATAAATGGACAAATAGCAACACCTCCAAATGCAGGAACTGATCAGACTTTTTGTGATGCTGGTCCTTTAGCGATACAACTTGCTGCTTCAGCTCCCGACTTGGGAACAAGCGGGTTATGGACAAAATTATCTGGACCAGTAGCTGGAAATTTTATTGATGCTACAAATCCAAATACGATCTTTGCAAATCCGGGTTATGGAATTTATGTTTTCAACTGGACTGTTAGTGCAGGAACTTGTACCAGTTCTGATCAGGTTAGAATTGAGAATGCCCAGCCACCATCTCCAGCAGTTCCGGAAGGTGATAATGCGATTTGTGGTTCGACTACTGAACTTACAGCGACACCACCAACAGTTGGAACCGGAAACTGGGCTCAGGTTTCGGGACCGACAACAGCAACGTTTAGTTCTTTGATTTCACCTGTAACAACCGTTTCTAATTTAACCGTAACCGGAGGTGTGTATGTTTTTAGCTGGACTGTTACTAACGGGCCACTGTGTACGCCAACTACGAATAATGTTACCATAACTGTAACAGCAGATTTGACAGTACCAGATGCAGGACCAGATCAAACGATTTGTGCTTCTGGAAACGCAACTTTAGCAGCGAATGTCATAACAGTTGGAACTGGAGTCTGGTCAATCCTTAGCGGGCCAGTTTTAGGAGGATCTTTTTCTAATACTTCAAGTCCAGCCTCCACATTTACTCCAAATGCAGCCGGAACTTATGTGCTGCGCTGGACTGCGACAAATCTTAGTTGTGCCTTTTTTGATGATATGACTTTAACGGTTGATCCTTTACCATCAACTTCTAATGCAGGAACCCCAATTTCAGTTTGTCAGTTTCAACCTGTAAATTTAAATGGAAATACACCGGCTATTGGAACAGGATTATGGACACAAGTCTCCGGATCAACAACAGCAGTCTTTGCCGATCCAACTTCGCCAACAACTGCAGTTTTAGGCACGCAATCTGGAGTTTATATTTTCAGATGGACGATTTCAAGCGGAAGCTGCCCTTCAAGTTCAAGTGATGTAACGGTAACTATAAACGAATTACCGCCTTTAGCAGATGCAGGTGTCGACCAAACCATTTGTAACACTTCAACAGCCACTTTAGCCGGAAATGATCCGGGAACAGCAACAGGAACATGGACATTTGTTTCAAATGCTGGAAATACCGCTGTTATAACCACTCCAAATCTTTTCAATACAACTGTTACCGGAATTTCAACCGGAACGACAAGATTAAGATGGACTATTTCTAATGGTTCTTGTACACCTTATTCTGATGAAGTTCAAATCACAAAACCATCAGATTTATTGACTTCTCCTTTAACAAGTGATACTACTATTTGTGAGGGTGGAACTTTAACATTAAACACAACTCCGTCAGGAAGTTTGACACCTTATAGCTATCAATGGCAAACCTCAGCAAATGGAATTTCTGGCTGGTTTGATATTTCTGGCCAAACTGCTTCTACTTATACAACAGATAGCGCTTTAACAACTGGCGAATATTATTATAGAGTGAATGTTTCTAATTCATGCACTCAAATCACGAGCACTGTAGCCAAACTGACTATTATTGCAGACCCGGTTGTTACTACGCAACCAATAGGAAATACAATTTGTTCTGGTGAAACCCATACCATGACAGTCGCAGCAACAACTACAAATACAGCTGCAGGCACAATTAATTATCAATGGCAAAGTTCTACAGATGGAACTTCTGGCTGGACCAATGTTTCAGGAGGAAGTGGGGCAACTACAGCTACTTATACAACTGCTGCTTTAACTTCAAATTTATATTTTAGAGCGAGGGTATCACAAACCGGAAGCGCTTGCGAAACTTTCTCAGATCCAGCTTTAGTCACTGTGACAACGATTACTGCCCAACCAACAACTCCTGCACCAATTTGTATTGGAGGTATTGTTACTATCAATATTACGGCTTCTTTAAACGGAGGTTCAGGAACACTGAGTTATCAATGGCAAAGCGATTCTGGTTCCGGTTTTGTGAATGAAAGTAATGCTTCGGCAACGACTCCAAATTTCACATCAGATCCTTTAACTGCTGATACACAATTTAGATGTTTGGTTACTTCATCAACAACTAATTGTACGTTAACTTCAAATATAGTGACTGCAACTGTTGCTCCTGATCCGGCAATTACAGTGCAGCCAGCCTCTGCAATTATTTGTACAGGAGGAAGCACTACTTTATCAGTTACAGCAACGGGAGGTACTCCTGGTTTGAATTACCAATGGTATAGTAGTGCTGATAATGTTTCGTTTACATTAATATCAGGAGCAAATTCAAATACATACACAACTCCGGCACTTACATCAAGCACTTATTACAGAGTAGATGTTTCTGCTACCGGAAATGGTTGTGGCTTAGTAACATCAAATAGTAGTTTAGTAACCGTGATTTCTGATCCGGTAGTTAGTCAACAACCAGTAGGCAGTACAATATGCTCAGGCGCGACACACACAATGAATGTTGTGGCTTCCGGTGATGTTGCTGGTGGAGCATTGGCTTATCAATGGCAGAGTTCTACAACCGGAACTTCAGGTTGGGCAAATGTTTCTGGTGGAACAGGAGCAAATACAGATACTTATACTACCGCAGTATTAACCTCGACTTTATATTATAGAGTGCAGGTTACACAATCTCTTAGTGGTTGTGAAACTTTTTCAGATGCAGCTGCGGTATTTGTAACAACAATTACAGCACAACCCACCGCACCCGCAGCAATTTGTGTGGGAGGAATTGTAAACCTAAGTATTACGGCTTCCTTAAACGGAGGTGCAGGAACATTGAGTTATCAATGGCAAAGTTCTGCTGACGGTTCTACGGGTTGGGCAAATGTTGCAGATGGTTCAGGAGCGACTACAAACGCGTATACATCAGGAGCATTATCTGCGACTACTTTTTATCGCTGTATTGTTACTTCGTCCACTACAAATTGTACTTTAACCTCTAATGCCGTTCAAGCAACAGTTGTTCCTGATCCAACAATTACGGTTCAGCCAATTGGAACAACAATTTGCTCCGGAGGAACTGCTACAGTATCAGTAACCGCTACCAACGGTACACCAAGTTTAACGTATCAATGGTCTAACAGTACAGACAATATTACTTTCACAGACATTTCTGGCGCTACATCAGCAAATTATGTTACACCAGCTTTGACACAAACGACTTATTATAGAGTTGCCGTTTCAGCAAGTGGAAACGGATGTACAACGGTAACGTCTTCTGAAGCTACAATTGTGGTTCTTTCGGATATTTTTATTACAGTACAACCTGTTTTACGTACAAATATTTGTAGTGGTTCAACGGCTACTTTAAATGTGGCAGCAAGTGGAGGTTCAGGGAATTACACCTATCAATGGAGAAATGCTACTGTATTAGCGGGACCTTATACTGATATTTCGGGAGCAACTTCAGCATCTTATACCACTCCGGCTTTAACTCAAAACACGTATTATATTGTTACAGTTTCAGATAATACTCAGGGATGTAATCCTGTAGATTCAAATGTTTCAGCGGTAATTGTTCCGAGCATTACAACACAGCCAACTGTGCCAGCAACCGTCTGTACAGGCGGAACTGTTACATTGACTACAGCCGCTTCCGCAAATGGTGGTTCAGCAACGTTTACTTATCAATGGCAAAGTTCAGCAGATGGCACAACAGGCTGGACAAATGTTTCTGGCGGAACAGGAGGAAGCACAGCAAATTATACATCTGATGCTTTAGCAGCTACTACTTATTTTCGCGCTGTGATAACTTCATCAAATCCTGCTTGTACACTGACAACAAATGTGGTTATGGCAACGGTAATTCCTGATCCGGCAATAACAACACAACCAGCTGGAGGAAATATTTGCGAAGGAGGAACATTTACAATGTCATCTATTGCAAATAGTGGTTCAGGGAATTTCAGTTATCAATGGCAACAATCAATAAATGGAATTACAGGTTGGGGAAATGTGACGAACGGAACAGGAGCGAATACTACTACCTATACTACAGGTGTTGTAACAACAGATACTTATTACAGATTGCAGGTGACAGATTCTGGAATTGGCTGCGGTGTTGTAAATTCTGATCCTGCTAAAGTAGATGTTTTCGAATCTCCAATTATAAATACACAGCCAACTGATAGTGAAGTTTGTATCAATCAGACACATACTTTTACTGTAACTGCTACTGGAAACATTCCGTCAGGAACATTATTATATCAATGGCAAACCTCAGCAGCATTGGCAGGACCGTATGCAGATGTAACAGATGGTAGTGGAGGAACAACATCATCTTATACAACTCCAACCTATGCAACTGGAGGAAATCGATATTTTAGGGTATTAATTTCTCAGTCAGAAGCGGGTTGCGAAACCATTTCTAATGATGTAACATTAAATGTTTTCGATTTGCCAATTGCTCCAACAGGTGTTGTGACGCAACAACCTTCGTGTACAAATGCTACAGGAACAATTGCAATTACAAATCCAGATCTGGGAACAGGTTATGAATATAGTACTGATGGTTCAATTTTTCAGGCTAGTAATATTTTTAGTGGTTTGCCATCTGGCGATGTAGAGATTTACGTGAGACGTATTGGTTTAAATACTTGTATATCTTCTGCTACTACATTTACTATTTTCGATAGAATATGTGCAGCTCCTGAAACTTTTGCTTCGATATCTGGAGATCTTGGAGGAAATACAGGGGCACAAACTATATTAGATAGTGATACTTTAAATGGAGTTATCGTAACTCCATCAGCTGTGAATGTTACGATAAACTCAATCTCAGCTTATCTTACTTTTGATCCGTTAACGAATACTATTTCGGTAGCACCTGCAACCCCGGCAGATGATTATACTTTAAATTATACTATTTGTGAAGTAGCAAATCCATCAAATTGTTCTACAACTACAGAAACGATAAGTGTTACAACAGCCGGAATTGATGCGAGAATTGATATTGTTCCATTTACTGTTGATGGTTATGTCGGAGCTACAAATGTAATCAATGCATTAACTAATGATAGATTGGCCAGTATTCCAGTAAATTTAAATACTGTTAATCTCGCAGTAATTAATCCTGCAACACCAATTGCGCCTAGCCTTACTGCACCGGAATTGGATATTACAACAGGAAATGTTAATGTACCGGCCGGAACTGCAAAAGGAAATTATAAAATTGATTACAGAATTTGCGAAATTATTAATGCAGCAGATCCTGCAGATCCTATAAATTTTACAAATTGTGATACCGCAAGTATTATAGTTCAGGTTGGAACAACAAATATTGATGCAGATGATGATAGCATAGCAAACATAAATGGTTATGTTGGTCAGGTTAATGTTATCAATGCTTTGGATAATGATACTTTAAATGGAATTGGAATAACGTCAGCAAATATCAATGAAATAACCGTAACAGAAGAAAATCCGGCTACTCCGTTATATCCTGGTGCAAATGTTCCAACGTTTAGTCCTTCAACAGGATGGGTAACGGTTCCGGCAGAAACTCCGGCTGGTCCTTATATTATAACTTATCATATTTGTGAAAAGCTAAATCCAACAAATTGTTCAGATGCAAGTATTGGTATTGTCGTTGCTGCAGCACCAATAGTTGCAAATGACGATGTGGTCAATAATGTAAACGGTTATAACGGAGCTGTAAATGTTATCAATGCCTATGTTAACCCAGCAGGAGCAGATACATTTAATGGTGATGTAATAAATATTAATTTGGCTGGAGTATTAACAGGTAGTATTCTGAGTGCGGCTACTCCAATAAATGGAGGTCCTGTTCCGGAATTAATACTCGCATCGGGAAGAGTTAATGTTCCATCCGGAACACCGGCAGGACAATATCAGATTAAATACAGAATATGCGAAAATTTAAATACTCCAAATTCTAATTTACCAACTGGAGGTAATTGCGATGATGCCATTATTATTATTAATGTAATAGCACCGCTAATTATTGCAAATGATGATTCCGCAGCAGGCATAAACGGTTATGCAGGTGCAACAAATGTGCTAAATGCTTATGATAATGATTTATTAAATGGAGGAGCACTAGATCTTAGTGAAATTACAACAACAGTTACCTCATTCCCAAGCTCAATAGGAGGAGGTTCAGTTCCAACTTTTGATATTGCAACAGGTTTTATAGATGTTCCTGCAGGAACTCCCGCAGGCGAGTATAAATTTGTTTACAAAATTTGTGAAAACCTTAATGCAAGCAATTGTGATGATGCAACGATAACAATTACCGTTGTTCCTGCACAAATTATTGCAGAAGATGATATTCCTTTTGCTTCTGTGAATGGATTTGTTGGAAATCCTAGCGCTATAAATGCTTTGGATAATGATACTTTAGACGGAGTTTTAGTAAATCCTGCTGAAGTTGAGATAAATATTTTAACACTGGCAATTCCGATTAATGGAAGTCCAGTTCCAATTTTAGATGCTTCAACCGGAAATGTCAGCGTTCCGGCGGGTACACCAGCAGGAACTTATTTTATTACATATCGTTTAAGTGAGTTACTAAATCCTAGTAATAATGATACGGCAATAATTACTATAGAAGTTGTTGCTCCGCTAATTGAAGCTAATGACGATACAGTCGCAAATATTAATGGTTATGTAACAACTGCAAATGCTATAAATGTTTTAACAAATGATAGACTTAATGGAGTTGCAACAAACATAAATCAGGTAACAGTTACCGTAGATACTCCAGCCACTTCAATAAATGGCGGACTAGTTCCGGTATTGATACCTTTAACTGGTACTGTGGGTGTTCCGACAGGAACTCCGGCGGGTGACTATGAAATTAAATATCATATTTGTGAAAAACTGAATCCAGCGAACTGTGATGATGCAACCGTATTTGTTAATGTAGTTGGAGCGCCTATTGATGCTGTAAATGATACAGCAAATAATATTAATGGTTTTGTGGGAGCGACAAACGTTGTCAATGCCTTAACGAATGATACGTTAAATGGAGTTGCTGTGATTCCTTCACAAGTAACCATTAGTAATATAATTCCTGCGCTTGCTATTAATGGCGGAGCAATTCCTGTTTTAAATCCTGCAACTGGCAACGTAAGTGTTCCGGCAGGAACTAGCGCAGGAACCTATACGATTACCTATACTTTAAATGAAAACCTGAATACAGCTAATCTGGACACAGCAGAAATAACTATTATTGTTACTGCGCCAACTATTATTGCAAATAACGATTCAGTTAGTAATATAAACGGATTTGTTGGTGCCAATAATGTGATAAACGCTATTACAAATGATAGGCTAAATGGCATGGATATTCAGTTGAATGCAATCGCTATTACATCATTGACAACGACTCCGCCACCGTCGCCACCTTATGTTTTAGGAAATCCGGTTCCGGTACTAAATGTCACTACAGGAAATGTCGACGTACCAGCTGGAACATCAGCTGGAACATACACTATTCATTATAGAATATGTGAAAAACTGAATCCATCAAATTGCAGTGAGGCCGATATTGTCATCAATGTTTTAGCCACAGGAATTATCGCTAAGGATGATTTTGTACAGGATATTAATGGATACAGAGGAGGAAACAATGTAATAAATGCCTTGACAAATGATTTATTAAATGGGGCAGCTGTTTCATTCCTTCAGGTTAATATTCGTCATATTGGTACTATAGTGCCTTTAACTTCAATTAACGGAAACGTTCCGGTATTGAATACTATTACAGGAAATGTGGATGTTCCGTTGTTGACATCATCAGGAACTTATATCATTCAATATGAGATCTGC
Organism: Flavobacterium frigidimaris; assembly: GCF_002217275.1. Lineage (NCBI taxonomy): Bacteria > Pseudomonadati > Bacteroidota > Flavobacteriia > Flavobacteriales > Flavobacteriaceae > Flavobacterium > Flavobacterium frigidimaris. Next base: position 4,689 of record NZ_MUGV01000037.1, on the reverse strand, counting down.
GAAAAATTAAATCCAACTAATTGTAGTACTGCTTCCATTTATGTTGTGGTAGACCGACCACAAATTTTAGCAGAAGATGATTTAATTACTAACATTGATGGTTATCGAGGTGCACCAGAAGTATTGAATGCTTTGACAAATAATGATCGATATGATGGATCACTTTTAACTGACATTGAATTGGTAAGAAGAGAAGTAACATCTCCTGCAACTCCTATCAATGGAGGAGTAGTTCCTTTCTTGTTTCCTGGAACCGGACTAGTGACTATTCCACAACGTACTCCGGCAGGAACATATCAAATTAAATATATAATCTGCGACAGGTTAAATCCTTTAAATTGTGATGAAGCCACAATTACTATTCTTGTAGTGGTACCACCAATTGTAGCAAATGATGATTTTGTAGATAATATAAACGGAAATACAGGAGCAAACAATGTATTGAATGCCTACAATAATGATACTTTGGACGGATTGCCAATGGACTTTTTAGATTTCAAAGGAACATTAATTACACCTGCAAGCTCATTAAATGGATCCCCGGTTCCGGTATTTAATGAACTAACAGGAAATGTAGATGTTCCAGCTGGTACCCATGCGGGAACATATTTCATTGCGTATCAGATTTGTGGAAGATTAAATTCAACCAATTGTGATCAGGCTGTAATTACAGTAAGAGTTGTTCCGGCACCAATTGATGCAGTTGATGATACTGCAACCGGAATAAATGGTTTTGTTGGAACCACAAATGCAATCAATGCTTTGGATAATGATACGTTAAATGGCGTCTTGGTAAATCCGGCAGATGTATTGATTACAAACGTTGTTCCTGCCACACCAATAAGCGGAGGCACAATACCAATACTGGATGCCGCTACAGGTATTGTTAGTGTTCCGGCCGGAACCACTGCGGGTACCTACATTACAACATACAGATTGAGAGAAGCCACAACTTTGTTAAACTACGATGATGCCACTATAACCATTGTAGTTGTTGCGCCGGCCATTGTAGCAAATGATGATACGCTAACTAATGTTAACGGTTATGTCGCTACAAACAACGCAATTGACGTTTTAACAAATGATACGCTTAACGGTGCTGCAACGAGTCTGAGTAATGTTAAAGTTACTGTTGATACACCAGCAACAGCTATCAACGGAGGCCCTGTTCCTATATTAGAACCACTTACAGGAAAAGTGAGTATTCTTGCAGGAACTCCGGCAGGTGATTATCAGATTAAATACCATATCTGCGAGAATTTAAACCCAACGAATTGTAATGATGCAACAGTTTTCATTACGGTTGTTGGACCACCAATTGTTGCCGTTGATGATACTGCTTCAAATGTTAATGGATATGTAGGTGCAACAAATGTTGTAAACGCATTAACAAATGATACATTAAATGGAAGTGTCGTTCAGGTATCTCAAATAAATATTACGTCACTGAGCACAGCAACTCCGGCGGGTTATGTGGCAGGAAATCCGATTCCGGCATTGAATGTTGTAAACGGAAATGTTGATGTACCTCCGGGAACTTCTGACGGAACCTATACTATTCATTATAGTATTTGCGAAAAACTGAATTCTTCAAATTGTGACGAAGCAGATATCGTAATTGAGGTATCGGCTGCTACCATTATTGCCAGAGATGATGTTGAGGTAAATGTAAATGGTTACGTTGGTTCAGAAAATCTATTGAATGTTTTGGCTAATGATTCGTTTAATGATTCTTCAATAAATGCTAAAAAAGCGAAAGTAACTGCAATTAACATCAGTCAGATAACCATAACTATTTTAGCACCGGCAAATCCTATTAGCGGAAGTCCAAACGTTCCGGTTTTAGATCCTGCTACCGGAATTGTTAGTGTTCCGCCACAAACTCCTGCGGGATTATATACCATTCAATACCGAATTGCAGAGAATTTAAATCCTTCAAATTTTGATGATGCGACTATATTTATTACGGTTAGAGCAACAGCAATTGAGGCGAATAATGATACTGTACTAAACATTAATGGTTTTAATGGTCAGGCCAATGTTGTAAATGCAATTACCAACGATAATCTAAATGGAGTGGCTGCGCAATTGGCAGAAATTACTATTGCAGTGGTAACACCGGCAACCCCAATTAATGCCGGACCAGTACCAACATTAGATATTGTTTCAGGAAATGTAAGTGTTCCGGCAGGCACGCCAAGCGGAACGTACACGATTCGTTACTCCATTTGCGAGAATTTAAATCCAACAAATTGCAGTCAGGCTGATATTATTGTAACCGTTATTTCAGGACCAATAATCGCTAATGATGATGCAGCAACCGGAATTAATGGTCTAGATGGAGCTGCCAATGTTGTCAATGTTTTAACAAACGATTTGCTTGATAATGCGGCACCAACTTTATCTCAGGTTAAAATAACGGTATTGTCACCGGCAGACCCAATTTCAGGAGGAAGAGTACCTGTCTTAAACGCGTCAACGGGATTAGTAAGTGTTCCGGCTGGTACATCTTCAGGAATATATACTATAGTGTATTCAATCTGCGAGAATCTGAATGCTGTAAATTGTGATCAGGCCGTTATTAAAATTTCGGTTTCACAACCTGGAATAACATTGGTTAAACGAGGTGTTTTCTCTGATACCAATGGAGATGGTTACGCACAACCTGGAGAATTGATTCGCTATTCTTTCCGCATCACAAATACGGGAGCAATAGATCTTACTAATGTAACAGTTACAGATCCAAAAGCAACCATCGTTGGAACTCCAATTGCAAGCTTGCAGATAGGTCAGTTTAATACAACCAATTACACAGGAACTTATGTGCTAACACAGGCCGATATCAATACAGGATTTGTAGTAAATCAGGCTGTAGTGAGAGCACAACCTACCGTAGGAACAGCCATTCAGGATTTATCTGATAGTGATGATCCAACGCTAATTGGTAATGATGACCCAACTGTTACGCCAGTAATTCAGTTTAAAGATATTACGCTGATAAAAGGCGGACAATTGACAGGTACAGGCGGTGTTGGTTCAATTATTAATTATAGTTTTAGAGTAAAAAATACAGGAAATGTACCTCTTACAAATGTGGTTATAACAGATCCTATGCTAACGACCACTTCAATTCCGGTTACACCAGGTACATTAGCACCGGGTGCTACAGGAACTGCAACGGCAGCTTATACAGTAAAAGCATCAGATGTTGCCAATGGAGCAGTTATTAATACTGCGCTTGCCATTGGAGATGATCCTGCAGGAAATCCTGTAACAGATGTTTCAGATAGCACTGATCCAACTTTAACCGGAGATGATGATCCAACGGTTATCGATTTAACCTTAAGACCTTCAATTGCGCTTGTTAAAACGGCAGTATTTAATGATGAAAATAAAAATGGTTATGCCGAAATAGGAGAGACCGTAACGTATCATTTTGCCGTTACCAATACCGGAAATGTTGTTTTAGTAAACATTGTTGTAAAAGATCCTAAACCAGGTCTCACTATCACTGGAGGGCCAATTATTTTGAGACAGGGAGAAACCAATACTACTGCTTTTGTTGGAACTTATGTTCTGACAGCTGCGGATATTGATGCCGGACTTGTAGAAAATCAGGCTGAGGTTACGGCCGTTAGCCCGGATGGATTAACAGCAAAAGATCTTTCTGACGATAATTCTAATTTAGAAGATGATCCTACCATTCTTCCATTAAATGCTTGTAAAGTCACTATTTACAATGCTGTTTCTCCTGATGGTGATGGTAAAAACGAAATCTTCAAAATTGACGGAATCGAATGTTATGCTAACGCTTATGTTCAAATTTACGATCGTTGGGGAGTTCTGGTGTACGATGCTTATAACTACGATAACAATGCCGTAGCGTTTAGAGGTATTTCTGAAGGAAGAGCAACTGTTGCCAAACAAAAAGGACTGCCAGACGGAACGTATTTTTATGTGATTACGTATACCACTTATTTGAATGAACCAGTGAGTAAAACTGGATATTTGTATCTGTCAGGAAATAATTAATTGGAATATTGAGGCTGTCTCACACCAAGTGTGAAATGGCCTCATTTTTATTAGGACATCCTATCAGAATATTAATCTCAAATGGTTCAATTTTCTAAAGACTTGTTTTTGGTTTTGAATTCCGCAATATTCATTGAATAATAAAATATCTACTATGAGAACAAAATTATTTTCCTTCGTCATAATGTTTGTTACAATTGCAGGTTTTGCACAGCAGGACGCCCAATTTACACAATACATGTACAACACTATAAATATTAACCCTGCATATGCAGGTTCTCGTGGAGCTTTAAGTGTTTTTGGTTTATACCGTACACAGTGGGTTGGACTTGATGGAGCTCCTGAAACCAGCAGTTTTTCAATCAATACCCCCATAAACAATAGCAATCTGGGAATTGGGGCTTCGCTTGTAAATGATAAAATCGGGCCAACTAATGAGAACAATATCTCCGTTGACCTTTCTTATACGATTCAGACATCGGCAAATTTCAAACTTTCTTTTGGTATTAAAGGAACGGCCAATATCTTCAATCTGGATGTAAGCAAACTGAATCCCGAAATTGCAGGAGATCCACAATTTCAGGATCTGGACAATAAATTTTCGCCAAATGTGGGAGCTGGAGTTTACTGGCATTCCGATAAAGCATACATTGGTTT
>NZ_MUGV01000036.1:0-46152 GCF_002217275.1 Flavobacterium frigidimaris | reverse complement strand
AATTACCACAAGCACCACCGTAATTCCCAAAACCCGATCAAAGCACCAAAACACGCAGCCAAAAACAGCAAGCCCCTATGACCCGCAGCACCCTTATAAGGAACCCCAAAGCGGCCCCAAAGACATAACCGGGAAGGACATAGAAAAGGACCTTATAGAGAATGACCCTTCAAAGGGATTTGAAACGGATAGGAATACCCAAAATAGCAATGAGGTAATAAATCATTTCTTTGAGACCATAGAACCGGATCAGGATAATCCAGTCAAGAGGAAATTCGAAATCGGGCAATTGGGCAATGAAGAGCTAAAAGAAGATGAACTTACCAGGGACGCGTCGCGTTATGGTGCACCGGGCTATCATAAACCTTCCCAGCAAAAATTTTAATATACAGTGATCCAACGATGTAGGTTGTGTGATGAAATAGCAAACGAATAATCAAGATAATATACGTGAAACAACAAACTCCCGGTTTCTATGAGACTTTGTCTTATTAGCGGTAAGTATCGAATTATCTAACCATTTTTTTTTCATTTTAATGAAATTTTAGTTTCTTCAAGGGGATGTTTATTTTTTTTTCAATATTTTGAATTGTATAAGACTCTGTTTAATTAAATCAAAACTATTAATTAATTTACCGAAAACAATTCTTATATTCGTTTCAATAAAAGTTAAAGTACAATTTGGCACTTAGCGATAATTCTACTTGAAAATGTACGCACTGCTATAATATTAATAATAGCTGTTATACAATACATTTTTAATACTTCTTCTGAAATAAATTAAGCTTAAAGACAGCAAATCTATTAAAGTAAGATTTCTTGTTTTTTATTAAATAAATACATATGAAATTAAAATTTTTAATTTTCTTTTTAGTTCTTCCATTTATTATGGTAGCACAGCACAACTTTGTGTTAAATGGTACATGCTCGAAAAATGCTAACAAAAAAATAATTTATTTGACATATCAGGTCAACGGCAAAAGGATTACCAAATCTTCAGAGATTTCTAGCAATAAATTTGTATTTAAAGGAGAAATTGATTTTCCTGTTAAAGCAATTATTTGTACTGACCCTAATTTTTATATGACAAATTTAAATTCAAAGATATTTTATTTAGAGCCGTGTATAATGAATGCTAAACTCGATTTTAATAATTTGAATACTATAGCTATAAATGGTTCTAAAACGAACGAGGAGTTTTATGCATTACAAAATACAACGGAAAATGAAAAAATTCACAAAAAAATTGATTCTATCAGAGAACTTAGTAAATTTTATTCTGTTAAAATGAGTACAACAATTGATAATGCTTTAAAAATTCAATTTCAAAAAAGTTTAGATTCGCTTGATCAACAGTTGGATCAATTTGTGGATCAAAATATAAAAATAAATAGAAAATCAGGTTTTGAATTTATAAAAAAAAATCCAAATTCATTTATAGCGCCGGACTTATTAGATGACCTATTAATAGAAGAAGATGAGCAAATTCCATATGATACAATTAAAAATTTATACAACAAATTAGCATCGGAAGTAAAGAAATCTTATGGCGGAAAACAATTGGCTGAAAAATTAATTGATTTTGAAAATAGTAGAATTGGAAGCCTAGCACCTGATTTTAAAGGGAATGATATAGGTGGTAACTTACTGCAAATTAGCTCATTTAAAAATAACAAATATGTACTTCTTGATTTTTGGGCTAGTTGGTGTGGTCCTTGCAGAGAAGATTTTCCTTTTCTAAAAGAAATGTACTCTAAATATAAAGACAAAGGCTTTGAAATTGTTGGTGTTACAAGGGATGAAAAACTAGATTTATGGCGAGCAGCAATACAAAAAGAAAATGTTGAAAAATGGAAACATTTTTCAATCAAAGAAAATAAAAGCACAATTGAAGACACCTATGCTGTAACGGCAATTCCAACAAAAATCTTAATCGATAAAAATGGTATTATTATCGGCAGATGGATAGGCAGCAGTGTAGAAAACACAGCAGCAATCAAAAACATGATTATTGAAATATTTGACAACTAATCATCCTGGCGCAAGCGTCACGCTCCTGAACACAAAGTTGTCGAGTAGTCTAAATAAAAAAAGCTCCAGATTTCTCTAAAGCTTTATACTTGTAGCGGGAAGCATTCAAATATCTAATCACTTTATTGATGATTATTATTTGATTATTGCACTTGCATCTTAAAATATATATCGAAAAATCTTTGACTTTTTTGAAAATCTTTTCGAGATAATAATAGTTATAAAGGCGCTTATAAAGCGCCTTCATCAGCAAAGGAGAAATAGGATTCGGTAGTTATAATTAATGAATCCAGTAATGTGATATCAAGAAGTCTGCCGGCTTCTTTTACTTTTCGAGTTATCTGTTTATCGGCTTCAGAGGCTGTTAGGTTGCCTGAAGGGTGATTGTGGATCATCATCAAGGATGTGGCATTTGCCTTAAGGGCTGCTGAGAATATTAATCTAAGATCTACAACAGTTCCCGCAATTCCTCCAGAAGAAATTTCGTAAATACCAAGTGCTTTATGAGCGTGATTCAAAAGCAATACTTTGAACTGCTCGAAGAATTCAATTTTATTATAATCCCAAGCTGAAAGCATTAGTTTATATGCATCTTTTGAAGATTTGATTTGTGGTCTTTCAGAGTTTTTTACTTTCGTTTTGTAGATCAGTTCAATTTCAGATACAGTCTGCCAGTTTTGATTTAAAGTTTCCATAGTTTCTATATTTTAAATTAATTATGGAACATTCATCGGGAATCGCTCAGCAAGCGCAAAAAGCAACGCAATAAAGCAGGAATTTTTTCCTGCATTTATGGGGGAATTTTTTGCTAGCGCCCGCGAGCGATTCCCTAACTTTGTGAGGAAATTAAGTAAGATATTAGAGAGTTAATAAACCGTTTTGATGTAGGTATTTTAAAGGACACTTATTAATAAGGTTTGAATTGCTGAAAGGTCATGAAATATTAAAAAAAATACTTAGACTTAACTATGTTTTTAATATCATTTTTAAATCATCTCGAATGTTTTGTTTTATAAATATTAATGGTTTGTTTTCCCTGAAGTTAGCTTAATTTATTAAAATTATTTTTCTAATAAAAGATTATATTCTTAATATCCCGTTATTGAAATGGAAATAAATATGAGAAATAATATGTATCTCTTATAGGTGCATCAATTGGGAGATTTTAAAATTTACTTTATTTTTAAAATCATTTCAGTGTGATAAGTTTTAATTAATTATTTTAGTTAAAGCCATCAATAGCTTATTCCTGTGACATAAAGTGAAAGAAAATCATTAGGAAAACAATCAAACTAAATCTACTTTCGTATCATTAAATAATTTAATCTATAATTTCAATGATTTTTAGATGTAAAATTTTATTATTCTTTTTATTTATATTTTTTTTTAATTCTTGTAAAAAGAATGAATCCAATCTAAAAGAGAAAAATGAAGGTGATGAAATGCAATATATCCTAATTAATACCTACGCTCATGATATGAATTCATTTACTGAAGGATTGTTTATTAGTAATGACATTATTTACGAAAGTACTGGTTCTCCTATTGATCTTCCAAATACAAAATCTGTGTTTGGAATTTTAGATTTAAAATCGGGATCTATAAATGTAAAATCGGAATTAGATCGAAATATTTTTTTTGGAGAAGGAATTGCTATGTGTGATAATAAAATATATCAGTTAACTTACAAAAATAAAATAGGATTTATTTATGATGCTAAAAATTATAAAAATATAGGCTCTTTCCAATTTGAAAATATAGAAGGATGGGGATTAACTAATATTAAAGATGAATCGTTAATAATGAGCGATGGTACAAATATTTTAACCTTCTTGAATCCAAAGACTTTAAAGGTAATAAAACGGTTAGAAATTTTTGATAATAAAATGTCTGTTTCCAATTTAAATGAATTAGAATATGTTAATGGTTTTATTTATGCAAATATTTATACTACAAACAAAATTATTAAAATAGACACTAAAACTGGAAATATTGTGAAGACAATGGATCTAACGCCACTTTATCAAGATGTAAAAAATAGATATTCGGAATCTTTAGAAATGAATGGGATTGCATACAATGATAAAAAAGATACATTTTATATAACAGGAAAATTTTGGCCATGCATTTTCGAAATTAAATTTGTAAATTGATTTAGTTATTTACTGGTATTATTAATCACGACAGTATTTCAATGTGGTTGTCATGATCCTGTAATTATAATTTTGAACGCTTTAGACATGCCTATTATCATTGATTTTGCGATCTTGACTGTACAGAATTTGAATCCTATAATAATATTTAAAGATTTTAATCATTCTAGCTTGAAGGTTCGAAGTTCTTATCCTCTCTATTTTATTGTCTATTTTCGTGATCGACGAGGACTTCGAACCTTAAATTGGACAACGAGATACTGTATAATTCATTTCAATGACTATCTATTATCCAACAGAAAAGTAATAGATATAGGCCTGTCCATTAGCCCCGATAGCAGTGGAAATCCTTTTGTGCCGGGGTTCGGCGCAAAAGATTGTAACGGATAGCGGGAAAAAGCTCCCAAAAAACTAAAACCTAAAAAACTCAGTGAGCAGCAAGGCTATTGTATCCAATATCGCACCTACCCGCCTGAAATAAAAGATTCCCATCCAACCAAAAATTGCCACAAGGCCCACCGTAATTCCCAAAACCAAATCAAAACCCAAAAACCGCAGCCAAAAACACCCAGCCCCTATGACCCGCAGAACCCTTAAAAGGAACCCCAAAGCGGCCCCAAAGACATAACCGGCAAGGACATAGAAAAGGCGTTATAGAGAATGACCCTTAAAGGGATCCCAAACGGATATTGATATTCACAAGGGCGATTAGATGGAAAGCGCAAGCTTTGAGACATAGCCCCCGAAAAGGATAATCCGGTGCAGAGGGAATTCGAAATTGGGCAGCTGGGCAATGAGGAGCTTAAAGATGATGAAAGCACAAGGGATGAAACGGGCGGTGCACCGGGCAATCATAATCCTTGTTGAGAGCTTTAATTTTAGAGTTAGAATTCTATTTTTTAGTTGTGAAAATATGATATATTTGAAATAGTAACCATATAACCACTAAAAGACCACAATGAAAAAAAAATTATTAATTGTATTTCTTCTTTCTCTGTTTCAAACGGGATTTGCAAACCTGAAGGTAACTGAAAATCAAAAACTTGCTGCAACCTGCAAAGTTTGGGGTTTCTTAAAATATTACCATCCAAATGTTGCAAATGGAAATTTTAATTGGGACGAAGAGCTATTTAAAATATTACCCAAAGTAGAAGAAGCAAAAACGGATATAGAATTCTCAAATGCTATAGAAAAATGGATTACTTCCCTGGGAAAAGTTAAGGCCTATAAAGCCGAAATTTCAAATGAAGAAGTTGATTATTTTGACAAAAACTTCGATCTTTCCTGGACACAAAATACAGCGTTCTTTTCTAAGAGCCTTTCTCAAAAACTTAAATTTATTGAGCAAAATAAAATTCAGGGGAAACAATATTATGTGGAAGAGGGAGTAGAATTTAGAAATGAAGTAGAATACACCGAATTCGATGATAAAGATAAAAACTTCCGTCTTTTACTTTTGTTTCGTTTCTGGAATTATGTGGAATATTTTTTTCCATACAAATATCAAATGGATCAAAACTGGGATTTGACTTTGATCGAGTTCTTGCCCAGAACAATTAATCCTGTTTCTGAAACAGATTATTATCTGTCATTAAAGGAATTGAGTGCCAAACTAAATGATTCTCATGCTTTGTTTGGAGCAAATAAGCTATTCGATTTTTTTGGACGACATGGCATTCCTTTTGATTTTAAAATTATTGATAATAAAGCAGTTGTTGTGGGGTTTAAAAATGAATCTTTATCCAAAATAGATGATATCAGGATAGGAGATGTTATTACTAAAATAGAAGGAAGATCAATTGAGGATCTCATAAAAGAAAATCAAAAATACATTGAAGGATCTAATTATGATGCGATTTTAAATAAGATAGATTATCCAATTTTCTTCGGAAATACAGATACCTCTGCAATTGAATTTACAAGAAATAACAAAACCGAGACAAAAACAATACATAAATACCTCTATAATGATCTAAAAATCAATTATGAAAATAACAGCAAGAAATATAAATTTTTAGAAAACAATACAGGTTATGCAAATTTGGCTGTGCTGACTCCAGATGATGTTCCGGCTATGATGGAGCAGTTTAAAAATTGCAAAGCCATTATTTTTGACATCCGAAATTACCCGCAAGGCACTAATTTCGCAATTGCAGAATATCTAAATCCACAGCCAAAGGATTTTGTAAAATCCATTGATGCTGACTTGAGTTCTCCAGGGCGCTATATCTGGAGAAAAGACGATGGAACTTGCGGAAAGATTAATCCAGATTATTATAAAGGAAATGTTATTCTTTTAGTGAACGAAAAATCCATCAGTCATTCTGAATTTACCGCCATGACACTACAAGTGGCCCCAAAAGCCACTGTAATTGGAAGTCAGACAGCAGGTTCGGATGGGAGAAGCTACCGGTTCGAAATTTTAAAAGGCATTTGGACCTCATTTACAACTTACGGTGTTTTTTATCCCGATAAAAAAGAAACCCAGCGAATTGGTATAGTTCCTGATATTGAAGTAAAACCTAGCATTCTAGGAATCCAACAAGGCAAAGATGAAATTTTAGATCGCGCAATTTTATTTGCAAACACGTTAAAATAAAAAATTTCAGGAAAATTTTCGAACAGTAAAAAAAACGAAAAAACATCCATTTTCATCTTTTTGTTACAGCTGCTATGGGATTTGAACTTTGTTTTAAATCAGTTTTCTGCAATATTAAATTTAAGACACGTTTGCTAATCGCATAACAATCTTCAATAAATTGGTTAAATATTTTGATTGATTCGCACCGTTAAAGCCTGAGAAATTGTATTTCTCAGGCTTTTTAGTGGCTCGAAAAATTGGGTTTTAATTTTCTGAAATTATAGACTTTTATATTTACAGGAAACTAAAAGCGAAAATCAAGCTGAATAAACTTTTAAAATCAGCTCCGCCTTAGGTACATCTTATATTTACGAAATAGTATAGTCCTGCCCTAGCCCCGATTGCTTCGCCAGTTCGCTTCGCTCGTGTGCAGTGGAAATCCTTTTGTGCCGGGGTTCGGCACAAAAGATTGCAACGGATAGCGGGAAAAAGCTCCAAAAAAAAAATATCAAACCCAAAAAGATACAACCAAAAATTACCACAAGAACCACCGTAATTCCCAAAACCCGATCAAAACCCAAAAACCGCAGCCAAAAACACCCAGCCCCTATGACCCGCAGAACCCTTATAAGGAAACCCAAAGCGGCCCCAAAGACATAACCGGGAAGGACATAGAGAAGAACCTTATAGAGCATGGGTGGAGATTTTTGCCAAGACCTGAAAGGCCCGGCCTTGCTTTGGCTTATGGACACGGACTACCCTTGCTCGGGAAATAAAACAAAAGCATACAGGGTCTTGGATAAAAAGAAAAAGGGAAGCAATTGGGATACTGTGGATAAACAGTATTAGGAAAGAAATGCGGCCAGCTACATGATGAACTTGAGTAATGGCACCGCAGGTACAGGGCGCAACAGATAATTAGAACAAAAAAACGCTAATCGCCAAAGGCAATTCTATGAGTGGCGCAATACTTGAAAAAGTGTTTGCAAAACAGGTAAAATTTAGTTTAGGGGATTAGCGCAACCCTCGGACATTCTGGATGTTAAGGGTAATTCTGCTCCATGAGTCTCAAGAAATAAAAACGCTATTTTGAACATGTACTACTGCCTAAGAAATACATAAGAAACGCGGGGCAAAAATTTTGGGTTCGCGACAATTATTTAGACAATGACATGTTACAGAGCATAGAACCCTAAACAAAAAAAGCCCGTTATCTTCAAAGAGACAACGGGCGGGTAAGTAAGAAGCATCCAATTTCGGTGTATAGGGCAAGAAAACTTTGCCGTCTATCTGTGGTATAATATTTTAAGGTTAAGCTGCAAGATGCTTGTATACACTTTCAAGAACCACCTTATTTATTTCACCAGCTCGGGCTGGGGAGCTTTCCATGTTCCATTTAATATTGACTCCTGGGGCCCATAAATTCTGATCAGATAATAAAAAGCACCCTCAGGAGCCGGAAGCCAGTTGGATTCTTTACCCTTAGGGGCTTCATGCTGAATGTAAATTATAAGATCACCATTGGGCTCATATTTCAGGCCTGTTGTCCTGTCCCCTATTGAATATCGGTTTATTGCATTATTTACCAAATACCGGCTTGGCAGTTCGTACAAGGTGATGCTCCAAAAATATTTATCAGGGGGTGTCTGTCCTTTTGGAAACCGAATAATATATTTATTTTTGCCAGACATAAAATTATTGTCTTTATCAGATCTGGTTCCAATGTAAACCGCTTCCTCTTTTGTGTTTCCAAACAAACCTGCGGCTGCACCTAAAGCCCTTTTGTTATAATCGCCATTTATCATTTCACGTGTTCCAAATAAATCAGTTGCATTCTCCAGCTTATCGGTACCTTCCTTCAATTCTTTCTCCGCCTGCAGCACTCCTTGGTTGATGGCTTTCAATACTTCGGGCGAGTAGTTTTTAGGATCGAACTTTTTCCCTGGGGCAATCCCGATTTTTGCAAATTTTGACCTTAATTCCGTTTCCGCCGTATTTACCGGGGCATACTGAAGTAAATTACTGGTTAGACCAATAAATGATGCTGAACCCAGATCAGACTGTTTGAATGAAGGGAATGACAGGGAATAATCTGCATGATCAGGTGCAGTAGTTTTTGTAAATTCATGAAAGGGAGTCAGCTTGTACCCTGCCTGTATCTTTTTTACATTTTCAATATCCCCGGCAGTCATTTTTAATTCTGTCCTTCCCAGTAAAGTCACCAGATTTGTTTCGGATTGTATTACCTTATCAATATTATCAGGCTTGTCCCCTTTCCATGCAGGTCCTGCAATTAAGTACTTCCCTGCTTTATCGCCAGTGGCGCGGCTGCCTACATAGGCAAAATTAAAGGTGTATAAATCTATAAACTGAAAAGAATAATAACGGTTCTTTACTTCAGGCACTTCCAGGACAATTGGCTCATCGGTCAGATCAAGAATGGCCCAGGAATATGGGGTATCATTGTTTGGCGTTACAACAGCTGTATCTGCAGCTGTAAAAATTTTATCATAGTGCTTGAATTTATTAAAGCCTCCCGCATAATCAGGGTAGGTTTTATCCAGTGCATAAAGGTGCATTGTCCTATAATTCATGGCCATCGGAAAAGCATAAATCCAAGCTTCTTTTGCAATTGCCCGCGCCGAATCAGCTGATTTAGTGATCGTAATTTCTTTTGTTGATTCGCTGTTGATCTTCTCCTGCTTTTTGCAAGAGAGCATTACGCAAAAAACTATAACAGTAATAAAAATCTTTTTCATATTATCTCTTTAAAAATTTAATATTATTTAACTTCTTTTATATCATCCATTTTCCAGCTTTTATCAAAATAAGCCTCGGTCGGCCCATAAAAACGCATATAGGTAAACCAATGTTTTCCAGGCAGGGTCTGCACCCAGTTTTTCTCTTTGCCAGCCGGGGCTTTCGGACCAAAATACAAATCGACAGAACCGTCAGCATTTTTGACTAAGTCCTTGCGGGAGGATAAATCCGCATTTTTTTGAGCATTGTCTATAAGGCATCTCGTTGCGATATCATACACTGTTATCGACCAGAAGTTAACTGCCGGCGGGTTTGCCGGTATATTTAAAGTATAATTTTTCCCTCCATCAAGCCAGTTTCCCGTGCTGTCAAAATAAGAACCCAGATACGCCTGTCCGACATTTGGAATTTTGGTAATCATTGCCTTGGAATACGTAATGGCCTCATAAAAATAAGAGCTGCGTTCAAAAAACTCATCATAGTTATCCGCTCGCTGTGAAGGGTCTTTCATAACCATTACATAATCCCATTTTTTGTCCGGCCAGTGCTTTACATCTTTAAAACGTTTTGCAAATGAATTGGCCATGGCCATCTGCTGGCCTTTTTGGGCCGCGGAAATTAAAATCTTTCTCTGACGCTCATCAGCATTAAAGGGCTTGCCTTTTTCAATTCCCAAATTTTTGAGCCACGCCATAAAAAAACGATCACGGTCCTGGACCGGTTCATTTTGCAAGACGGCATGCAGGCGCTGCCAGTATGCAATTCCCGTCGGCTGGATTCCATACCATTTTTTGCCCGCGGGCGGCGAGATAACCCTGGTTGGTGTCGGATTGGCACGATCTGCATAGGGGTATATTCTAACTTGTTTGACCAAAATTTCAGTTGTCTTTGGATCGGGATCCAAAGCCCTGAAACCAAAAAACATATTGACCGTCGTACATGGAACAATAAAGTATCCTGCCGGCTTAAAGTCTTTCATCGTTGGAGGCACTAAAATATATTTTCCGCCTTTGCCTTTATCTGGTCCCATTTCTCCTATTACAGCCTGTTCGCGCTGCCAGGCATCACCTAAGCCTCCGGCAGTATGTCCGGCTGGCATCTCAATTACGGTGGGTCCATTTTTAGCAAGGTCGATAAATGATATTATATAGGGCGTCGTTGCATTGCCAGTCAGAATGCCCAATCGGTCATTATAGGAATTATAAAAAATAAGATCGTTGCTTGTCGCCTTGAATGTATCGTATTGGATATGCTGCCACTGGGCAGAAGATACAAGGGGAAGTCCCCAGAGATAACATTGAGTCGCCTGCTGCAAATCCATTTCGTCAAACAGTAATGGAAGAGATTCCTTGGAGGGAAGCTCGCCATCCATTTTGACCTGAGATGCAGCTTGTGCACTATTGGTTTCAGCTGCCGTTTCATTTTTGTTCTTGAAATTAGTGCAGGCCGCTAAAAGCGCAATAATTACCAGTGATAAAATTTTTGATTTCATACATTAACTTTATAATTATTAAAAATTTAAAATAGTATTATGAGCCGGGAGATACAAAAGATAAGACTGCCCGATATCATCGCCGAATATGATTAAAATGTTTGGTTTCTTACCCGTTTGGGCTTCGGCCTTCGGGGAGAGAATTGCGCTGGCAAAAAATATAATTACTAGTGCCATAATCCGGCTGAAGATTTTAAATGTTTCTTTGAGTTCCATGGAATATTAATTTAAGAATTTAGACATCAGTATAAAAATTGGGTGATGCAAATAAACCTTTTGGCATTCTAAATTAAAGATTAACAGCCTGATATAGCATTTTAAAATAAAATAACATGTTCCAAATTATAATATGAAACATGTTTAAAGGATCTTAAGAGCTATTAACAGCACTCATCAATAAAATAACCACCGTTAGATCTTAAAAAAAAATATTAATTGATTTAAAGTAAATTAAAAATTATCAAGTTTGAATGCGCAGTTATCCAATGCAAAATAGGGCTCTCCTGGAGCCCTAGCCCCGATAGTAGTGGAAATCCTTTTGTGCCGGTGTTCGGCACAAAAGATTGCAACGGATAGCGGGAAAAGCTCCCAAAAAAAACATTAAACATAAAAAAGAATATAAATCCTAAAAAATAATGTAACCTACAAGGCTGATTGCCTGATAGCCATTTTTTAAATACAAACCATTATCCTGTAAAAAAATGTGCTGTTATCTTTTTTACATTTGACAAAGAAAAAGACAAAGGACTAAATACAAAAGAATAAAGGACAAAGGGCAATTGACAAAGCACAAACTAAAAAACACAAAAAACAAATAAGCAAGCACGCCCATACCGCCCAACCTGCCCCATACTCTCCTTTAAGAAAACAACAGCAATAACTTAATCAAAAAAAAAATAACAACTTCCCATACAACAAAAAATTACGATCATGAAGACCGTAATTCCCAAAACCAAATCAAAGACCCAAAACACGCAGCCAAAAACACCCAGCCCCTATGACCCGCAGAACCCTTATAAGAAACCCCAAAGCGGCCCCAAAGACATAACCTACAAGAACATCGAAATGGACCTTATAGAGAATGACCCTTTAAAGGGGTCTCAAACGGATATTGACAGTAAAAAGAGCAATGAGGATGAAAAAGATTCCTCTGAGACCATTGAACCGGATCAGGATAATCACGCCCGGAGGGAATTCGAAATTGGGCAGTTTGGAAGTGAGCAGCTTCAGGAAGATGAACGCACAAGGGACGCGTCAGGTAATGAGGCATTGGACAATACTAAACCCTGTCAGCGAAAATTTTAATATACTGAAGATTTTATACCAATAAAAAAACCGTTATTCCTAACGTTTTTTTTATTGGACCCTGGAAACAACCTGCTTATGTAAACTATAATTTATCAGGCAAAACCAAATTAAGACATTTGTGACGCGATTCTTTTCGCATTGCCAAGCCGTTAGAAAAAGCCATCTCTATACCAAGCCTTTTTGAAACAAAGTAGGATTGAATGAAGCTTTTACCATCCAATAACCGCCTGTGCTTATATTTCCTCCATTCTAATTTAAATAGTGTAAAAAGACATAAAAAAAGTCCAGCTTTTACAATCCACTAGAATTATAAAAGTAAAATTTTGAATTACCTTTCCATAAATCAAATTTTGATCATCAAGCAAGGCAAAATGATTCCAGGTGCAACCAAAATAGAAATTGAAAAGTAAATTAGAGCCCTAGAAACAAACCAATTTTATATATAATCTTAAAAAAGTAAAGTATTCCAAGTTTTGTGGCAGAATCTTGACATACAGCGTTTTTTAAAATGAAAAGCACCAAAATCAAGGTCTCCCAAACTTAGTTTCGAAACTTTTAGAAAACTTATGGAAGATAAAATATTAATAGAGTATTAACTTGAATTTAGGTGCAGAATCGGTGCATCTAGTTTCAAGAAACGAACTACAACACTGTCAAGCAAACACTTAAACGCGTAAGTTCGAATGATTACTAACCTCAAAAACTATTATAACAATTAGCAATCTAAGATTTGTGGTAAAATCGTGACACTTGATATTTTTGAAAGATAGAACCTCAGAAAAATAAGCTCTAAGAAGTTTAGATTGGAAACTTTTAGAAAACATTTTCCTAAGTGCACCTTTTTTAAGGAATTTCCGAAAAGCATCATCCATATTAAAACAAGACTTCCTTAATCTAGTGGCCTTAAAATCTAACTGATTCATCGAAAACAATGGAGCGTCTATACGTCTTTAAAAACCTACAAATCAATATTTTATATTCTTTTTTTTTGTAAATTGCTTACTTAATAAAGTAATAATATAAATTCTTAAATTTATGAAAGCAGTACGTTATTTTGGACATAAAGAGGTAAGGGTAGTCAATGATTTGGAAAAGCCAGTTCCTAAAGGGGACGAAGTTCTCTTAAAGATTGGAGGAGCGGGAGTCTGCCATTCGGATCTGCATATTATTGACGGTGGAATCGCCGGAGATGCTGTATTTACCCTTGGCCATGAAAATGCCGGATGGGTTGAAGCTGTTGGGGAAACGGTAAAAGGTTATAAAAAAGGAGATGCCGTGCTGGTCTACGGACCCTGGGGATGTGGGCATTGCAAGCCATGCCAGCAGTCAAAAGAGAATTACTGTGACCACCAAAGTGAACTCGGTTACGGTGGAGGACTTGGTCTTAATGGAGGTATGGCTGAATATATGCTTGTGCCATCTTCTAGATTATTAGTGCCTATTTATGACCTGGATCCTGTAGTTGCAGCACCATTAACTGATGCGGCACTAACACCTTATTCAGCCATTAAGAGGTCACTGACTAAACTTATGCCTGATGAATATGTGGTTGTTATCGGAGTCGGCGGGCTTGGTCATGTTGCCATACAAATTTTAAGGGAAATATCCGGTTCGGAGATAATTGCATGTGATGTTACAGAAGATAAACTAGAATTTGCCAAAGAACTGGGTGCTGCCCATACGGTTAATTCTAAAGACTCAGATGCAGCAGAACAGATTTTAAAAATCATCGGAATAAAAAAAGCTAAAGTAGTTTTGGATTTTGTGGGAGCAACTTCTACAATAGAGCTGGGAACTAAAGTTGTAGGTATGGATGGTGATTTGACAATAGTAGGCCTGGGAGGGGGCTATTATCAATATGGCAGCATGAATGGACTGCCTTTTGGCGTTACAATGACCAATCCATATTGGGGATCCCGTACAGAACTTATGGAAGTTATAGGATTAGCCAGACAGGGAAAAATCCATATTGAAATTGAAAAATTTGATTTGGAGCAGGCAAACGAAGTTTATGATAAAATGCGCCAGGGAAAAATTAAGGGCCGTGCTGTACTTATTCCATAATTTACCATTAAAAAATCAGCAATTTTTCATAATTTCTAATTAACAAAATGAAAATTAGGTAGTTTTGCAAAATATAAGTAGCGCCATTGTAAAACACGATGGCGTTTTTTTTAATTTAGATAGTTGCAGTTAATACCATTATTTCAAAAATACTTTCTCCATCAGTAAAACAATTATCACTAAACTTTAAGATTCTAAATATAGAGTCTTTATCTCAAAATCTCTATGCTTTTTTCAGACCAAAGCTATTAGATATTTTCATCTCATATTGCTGCTTTGAGGTTTGTAGTAAAACGGTGTGCATGTTTATTTAGATCATTAATAAATTTATTAAACCATTGAAAATCAAAAAATAAAATAAATAAACAAAAAAATTCAGCCCTTTCGGCTACAACAACCTAACATTCGACTACATTATTTTTTTATATTCTGCAGAATTTTGCAATACTAATTTAAAAACAATAAAATGAAAGTATTTGTAACAGGAGCATCAGGCTTCATAGGCTCTGCAGTTGTCCAAGAATTAATTGGCGCAGGACATGCGGTTATTGGCTTGGCACGTTCGGAAGAATCCGCAAAAAAAATCAGCGATACCGGTGCAGAAGTATTATTGGGAACCCTTGAAGATCTGGAAGTTCTAAAACTAGGGGCGTCTCTTGCTGATGGGGTTATCCACACCGCTTTTATCCACGATTTTACCCAGTATCTCAAAGCTGGGGATGTTGACAAGTCTGCCATTAATACAATAGGGGAAGAATTAAAAGGAACAAATAAGCCCCTTGTTGTTACTTCTGGAATTTTGGCATTGCCTCCAATCGATGGTTTTATTACCGAAGAAAGCTCTGCAGAAAACGCCCCACGTACTTCTGAGTCCACTGCTTTGGCACTGGCAGGTAAAGGAATTCATGCTTCTGTTGTCCGTTTACCGCCATCTGTTCATGGTAAAGGTGATAAAGGTTTTATACCCTTTATTATTGGTCAGGCACGCAAAAATGGCATTTCAGCTTATCCTGAGCAAGGACAAAACTGCTGGTCTGCGGTACATCGCCTTGATGCGGCAAAAGCATTCAGGCTAGCTTTGGAAAAAGCAGAAAAAGGAGCAGTTTATAATGTTGTAGGAGACAATGCTATTCAAACGAAAAAAATTGCAGAATTAATTGGAGATAAACTAAATCTGCCTGTACAATCTGTTTCGGGAGAAGAGATTGCAAACCATTTTGACTGGATGGGCCGTTTTATTGCATTTGAAGGTGCGGCTGTTTCAACAAAGACGCAGAATCAATTAGGCTGGAAACCTGAGCACATCGGCCTACTGGAAGATATGCAGGAAAATTATTTCTGATTTTTATCACTGGAATTGAAATTAAAAATTTCCTTTCGCCATTTCGACCGTATCGAAATGGCGAAAGTTTTATCCTCAACTTATGTGCGTACGAATGCAGTTGAGGAAAGATAAACTATTGGAAAACAATCCTTAAATTTACAAGATGGAAAACAAGCAGCCTATCAGATTGGAAAGCATCAGCGAATTTCATAGTTCACGAGGTTTGCCTCTGCCGGAACATCCCCTGATTAGTGTCATAGATTTTGGCAAGGTTTCGCGCTCTGTAAATATTGGAGAGAATAGCTGGGTCTTTGGTTTCTATCAGATTTCCTTGAAAAAAGGGATCGATTTTAATATGAAATATGGCCAGCAGAAATATGATTTTGAAAGTGGTGTAATGGGCTTCATTGCTCCCAACCAGGTTTTCAAGATTGATCATGAAGCAAATCCGGCCCAAAAACGATCTGGATGGATGCTTTTGGTTCATCCTGACTTTTTATGGAATACAACACTGGCAAAAACAATCAAGGAGTACGAATATTTTGGCTATTCGATAAACGAAGCCTTATTTTTATCGGCCAAAGAGGAAAAAACAGTCAACGGAATTATTGAAAACATTAGGCAGGAGTATCAGGCAAATATTGACAAATTCAGTAAGCAAATCATTATTTCACAGATAGAGACCTTACTCGGATACTCTGAAAGATTTTACAATCGCCAATTTATCACCAGAGAAAAGTCAAATCATCAGATACTAAAAAATCTGGAGGGATTATTAAATAATCATTTTCAAAATGATAGCCTGATTTTAAAAGGACTGCCCACTGTTCATGATATTGCAGGGCAACTGAACATCTCACAAAAATATTTGTCTACGCTACTCAAAGTTCTTACCGGGCAAAGTACCCAGCAGCACATCCATAATAAACTGATAGAAAAAGCCAAAGAAAAACTCTCCACAACCAATCTTTCAATTAGTGAAATTGCTTATGATTTAGGTTTCGAGCATTCACAATCTTTTAGCAAACTTTTCAAGAGTAAAACCAGCCAGAGCCCGTTGAAGTTTCGCTCAGGTTTTAACTAAGCATACAATAATTTCAGTTTTTAAAGAAATTGCCAAAAGCCCGGTTGCTGCATTTTAGCGAGCAGTACTGCGTCTTTGTTGTTTGTGCTGTAAACTCATTTTAGCAGAGTTGACAGACTCTGGTAATCTTAATTTT
This sequence comes from Flavobacterium frigidimaris, assembly GCF_002217275.1. NCBI lineage: Bacteria > Pseudomonadati > Bacteroidota > Flavobacteriia > Flavobacteriales > Flavobacteriaceae > Flavobacterium > Flavobacterium frigidimaris. The sequence continues at coordinate 29,219 of NZ_MUGV01000036.1, read as the reverse complement.
TGAACTCATAGAAATGTGACTTTAAATGTCCCGCTGTGACTATGTGTGTCTACGCGTGCCATAATTTGGCAAAAAAAATATTATTTGTACCTCACATTTTCGAGGTACAAATATGGTGCAAATTTAATCAAAACATCACATAACATCCAAGATAAAAAGTAAAGAAAAACCAGCTATACCATTGATTATCAGTGTTTAATCTAATTTGCTTGTTGTTAATTTGCTTTATTTTGTCCTGTTACTTTCCCGATGCAAATTGTGGAGTTGCATGACCAAAGATGATATCTTTCAGGGTCTAAAACAATTGATAGAAAGGAAAAATGGAGTTTTAATTATTGTTTCCTTCAATCCGTTTTGCTTTTTGTCATGTACTAAAAATGACGGATAAAGAAATTCTTTTAACTTTTTTTAAATCCTTAAGAAAGAACATTGTCTTTTCAGTCAAAAATTCAATTAAAAACTTAAACAACAGATACTTATCTGATTATGATTATATTTCTTATCTTTAGCTAAGGTATTTAACAAAGCACATTCACGTACATCTTTTCTGTTAACCTGAATATTTTAAAATTCGGGGGTAAAAAATCAAAAGCAATAACATAATTATTTAAAAAGATGAAAAAACATTTACTCATTATCAGTATTTTTTTTTATTGTGTATCTGTATTGGCTCAGGATGAAAAAAAGGAGATTCAGAAAGACTCTGATGTTGTAAAAGAAAAGAAAATCGATTTTACAGTCATGCCTTTTTTTAGTTATAACCGTAATCTTAAAATAATGTTTGGAGCAATACCTATGGCGATGTATAAATTTGACCAAAACGATACTATATCACCAAAATCATTATCAGGACTTTCAGCAGTTTATACCACCAATAAATCCTATTTCATTGCTTTTTTTAACAGATTTTATTTCAAAGAAGACAAATGGCGAGGCAAATTTTTTGTGCTTAATGGCGATTATAATTCACAGTTTTTTATGGATGATGGCGAAGAGATACCTGGTTTTTATGATTACGGTACAAAAGTATCCGTTGTGAGTGCTGGTATTCAAAAAAAGATTTTAAAAGGGTTTTATGGGGGAGTTACTTATACCTATGCACATTACAAAACTAACTATGAAGATGATGTTCAGCCAGAATCGACTACAGTTACAAACGGAGCAGAGCTTAATTTACTGTACGATACCCGTAATGCTGTTTATTATCCCACGAAAGGAATTAAGTCAAATTTGCGCTGGATTAATTATGGAGAATGGCTTGGAAATGATGTCAAAGCCAATAAGATTTTAACCGAGTACAATCAATACTTTCCTTTTCGTAATAATAAAGACGTACTTGCAACCCGTTTTGCAGGAAAGTTTGGTCTTGGAGCCATTGCGTTTGAACAACAGGTAACTATAAGCGGTAAAGATATAAGAGGATATACTGAAAGTAAATATCGAGGAGATGGACTTATGGATATTCAGGGAGAATACCGATATAATTTTGGTAAAAAAATGGGACTCGTTGGCTTTGCTGGTTTAGCAACAATTTATGGTTCAGATACCGAAAGCTTTGACTGGAAAATGTATCCGGGCGGTGGCGTAGGCTATCGTTATCGAGCTTTTAAAACCGTAAAATTTAATATTGGTCTGGATGCTGCGGTAGGCAAAGGCGATTGGGGAATATACTTTAGAATTGGAGAAGCTTTTTAATAGCCTCAAATTGATTAATATTTAGAAATTTTACTTGTTTTGAAAGGGATTCTAAGAAATACCAATATTAAAAAGCAATTTATATCTTGTTGAGAAAAATTATACAATGAAGCAAATAACTGGATTTTCAAAAAACTTTAAAAAGCAATTCAAAATATTATGAATACAAGAAAATTAGGCAATTCAGGAATTGATATTTCCCCAATTGCAATTGGTACTAGAGAAGTAAGCGAAAAAAGCAAACAACAAACTATCGAAACTATTCAGTATGCTATAGATTCAGGGATTAATTTTATCAATACCGCTGATTTTTACGGAATGGGAATGAACGAATTAATCATTGGTGAGGCAATAAAAAATCGCCGTGAAAAAGCATTCATAAGTGTTAAGACCGGCGCACTTAGAAATTATCAGGGCCACTTTCTTGGTTTTGACGGAAGACCAAATGCAATTAAAAACTTTTGTGCTTATTCCCTAACCCGGCTCGGAGTCAATGAAATTGATCTTTACCAAATTGCAAGAGTCGACCCAAATGTTCCTATTGAAGAATCAGTTGGGGCTATAAAAGATTTAATTCAGGAAGGAAAAGTGCGTTGTTTGGGTCTTTCAGAAGTGAATGCCGATCAGATTAGAAGAGCAAATGCTGTACATTCTGTAACTGCTGTTGAGATTGAATATTCGCTTGCAACCCGTTTTATTGAAAAAGAAATACTTCCTGAAGTTCGTAAAATTGGCGCTAGTCTTATTCCGTATTCTGTATTGAGTTATGGTTTACTGACTGGTAATTTATCAGCTCCGCTTCCTAAAGAAGATTACAAAAATATGTTTCCCAGATTTCAGGGAGAAAATCTTCAATACAATCTCAAATTAGTAGAAAAACTACAAGGCATAGCTTCTCAAAAAGGAGTTTCTGCCGGTGATTTAGCGCTTGCCTGGGCATTGCACCAAGGCGATGATATTATTCCTATTGTTGGAATGAGTAGTGCAAAAAGAGTCGATAAAAACATCCATCTTGTAGAATCTATTCAATTAACTTCCGAAGAAAACAATTTACTAAACGAAACTTTTAGCATTGGGGCTTTTAAAGGCGAACGTTATCCTGATGCTTTACTTAAAGTAGTTGCTTCTTAATTTCTTAAATAATGGAAGATTTAAAACTTTATTAATTAACAAATAAACAAATAAAATGAAAATCATCACATTAGAAGAACATTTCATAAATCCCGCAATTGCGACTGCAGCAGTAGATATTATAGAACGTTTGGCACCAAGCCACAGAGCTGCGTACAGTAATTATTCCAGTCACGCTTCTTTTGATAAAATGACAGATTTAGGTCCTATTAGATTACAATAATTTTAGCTTAGATATTAACTTGGTTGCTAAAATGTACATTTATTCAACAAGAACCATTCTTGCAAAACAGCTACAGTTTTTAAGATAAATAAATCATAATCAACTAACAACGCTGAAAATTTATTGGACTTGTAATTGAAAATCGACACTAAATGTTATAATTTTAGAAATAAAAAACATCTAACTTTTTAATTTTCATAATATTTTAAAAAATGGTTAAAGAGACTAAACAAGTGATAAGCGAACATATGGCAAATGAAAGAACATTTCTGGCATGGGTTCGAACAGGTATCGGAATTATGGTCTTTGGATTTGTTATTGTAAAATTCTCATTATTTGTCAACCAATTGCCTGCAAGTTTTTTTCAAAAAGCCAATGTCACAAGAAACAGCTTTACTAATTTTATGGGTATTGGTTTCGTTTTAACAGGCACTCTAGTTATATTATTATCCTATTTTAAATACAAAAAAACATATAAACAGTTACAAAAGGGAGAATACTTTTATTCTACCGGATTATTGACAGCTCTAACAGTTATTATCTCCTTAATGAGCATTTTTCTCATAGGATATTTAATTATGACTGCATATGCCTTAGATTTTTAACTCATCGCATTCTTTCCTATTGAAATGATTTCTATTGTGATGTATAATTCGAAATTTATATCAAATCAAGGTAGCCCATTATAGATGCATTAACGCATTTGAATCTCTACTGAGTCAATTTCTATAAAACTATTTTAAATCTCCATCACCTTCATTGACAGCGCTTTTCTCACGTTTAAAAGATTTAAGATACATAAGTCATTTTAAAGTGTTTTAACCCTTAAAAATTAAAGGGATGAGTATTATACTAATCCCTTTAACGTAAAATTTATTTAATAATTACTGGATTATCAATATCTTTTAATTTGTACAAACAAAAACCTTACTATTGAACCAAAAAACTCTAGGTAAGATACCCAGAGTTTTTTACTCTCCTAAGACTATAAAAGATTAATATTTACTTCTTCAATTTTTCCTTGAAATTTAAAAGGCACTTGATAATTTCTAGTAACAGGCGAACCAGTATCTTCTCCTATTCCAAAAGTATCTAAGCCAAATCTTCCCGGAATTGTAGCAGGAATGTCCCCATTACCTACTTCTTTGTTGTTTATAGAAATTTTAACTTTTGAGGGTTTTCCTGCTCCGCCACCAGGGTAATCAAAGTCTAATTTTACCGACGCTTCTCCGTTTGGTAGTTTTTGAGTAGAAGTAATTTTCGTTTCTGTGCCAAAATAATTATATACAAAAGTCGGATAGCCGTCTTTCACATATAATACATATCCGGCATCCATGCCTCCTAATGCATTGATTACGCCATCTTTTTTGCCGTCTACAGTATTAACCATGGCTTCCATATTCCAGGACTTGTTTTTAGTATTTGGAGCTGCAGTTTCAGGAATACGAATCGCTCCTTCATAAAAAGTAAAGGATTTTCGATCTCCTAATGGAGAAGGTTTTGGAACTGAAAGTCGGGCAGCGCCCCTGTCATCTAAAGGAAATACTTTGTATTTGATTGCGTCTTCTTCCCAAACCTTTTTTAGTTCAGCTAATTTTTCAGGATATTTTTTTGATAAATCTGTAGCTTCGGTAAAATCTTCGTTGATGTTGTACAGCTGCCAGACTTCATTTTCAAAACCCGGTGCTACATCTTGCCTCCAAGGCTTAGTATGCTGGTGAGCAGCTATCCATCCATCTTTATACATCGCTTTATTATCAAAAATTTCAAAGTATTGCTGCGTTCTCAATTCTGGCGCTTTTGCATTTGTAAAAGTCGACATAAATGATTTTCCTTCCAAAGGAACTTGCTTGACTCCATCAACATAATCAGGAAAAGTAGTTCCTGTAGCTTCCATTATAGTTGGAGCAATATCTATAATATGTAGAAACTGATCACGAACAATTCCGTCTGGTTTGATTACTTTAGGCCATGATACAACTAAAGGATTTCTGGTACCTCCAAAGTGTGAAGCAACTTGTTTGCACCACTGAAATGGTGTGTTTACTGCCATAGCCCATCCTACGGGAATATGAGGTGTAGTACCATATTCGCCTAATTTATCAACTTCTTTTAAATTTTCTTTAAGCGAACTTTGAATGCCGTTTAAGGCTTTTATCTCGTTCAATGTACCTTCTAAACCACCTTCAGCACTGGCTCCATTATCTCCTACAATGTAAAAAACAAGCGTATTATCAGCATCAGGAAGTTTATCGATAGCGGAAAGTAAACGCCCTGTTTCACTATCAGCAAAAGCCATATAACCTGCATAATTTTCCATCATTGCAAGGTATAATTTCTTTTCGTCTGCATTGAGCTTGTCCCATTCCTGAATATCAGGATTACGTGCAGGAAGTTTCGCATCTGCAGGAATAATACCCATTTCTTTTTGACGTTTAAAAGTAATTTCTCTTTGTTTGTCCCAGCCCTGATCAAATTTACCTTTAAATTTATCTTTCCATTCTTTAAATACCTGGTGAGGTGCATGAACAGCTCCTGGAGCAAAATACATAAATACCGGTTTGTCCGGAGCAATAGATTTTTGAAGTTGTAACCATGAGATGGCTTTATCAGTCATGTCAGTCATAAAATGATAGCCTTCTTTAGGCGTTTTAGGTTGTTCCACCGGAGTTGTGTTTTCAAAAATAATAGGATGATACTGATCTGTTTCACCATTATTAAATCCGTAGAAATAATCAAAGCCCATTCCAGTTGGCCATCTGTCGAAAGGACCTACAGCCGAAGTTTCCCAATCGGGAGTATTATGGTTTTTACCAAACCATGCTGTATTCATACCATTGTATTTTAAAGCTGCGGCAAAAGTTGCTGTTTTTCTTGGTATCATCATGTCATAACTTGGAAAACCTGTTGCCCATTCAACCAAAAAACCGCTGCCTGCCACATGGTGATTTCTACCGGTAAGTAATGCAGCCCTTGAGGCGCTGCATATAGCAGTAGTGTGAAAACGATTGTATTTAATCCCTTTGTCTGCTAATTTATCTAAATAAGGCATTGGAACAGGACCTCCGAAGGTTCCAGCCATGCCAAAACCAACATCATCTAATAAAATTACCACAACATTTGGTGCGCCTTTGGGAAGTGAAGGAAGCTCAGGCCAAGCCTGTTTGGACTTATCATAGGTACGCTCTATTTTACCTTTAAATGCAGGGTCGTCATACGGGAGTTTTTCGCCTGTATTTTGTGCTTGTAGACTTGTAAAAAACAAAGTACCGAACAAGACCAACATAAATCTGATAATCTTTTTAGTTTTCATAGTATGTGTTTTAATAAATTATTTTTTTTTAAAAAAAAATTAGTATTTCTCCACTATTGGAGGCATCCAGGTGCCGTCTATTACAGACTGTTTAGGTCCATAGGAACGCAGATAAACAGAAAAATGTCCCTTAGGTGCCGGAAGCCAGTTACTTTCTTTATCAGCCCCAGGCGATTTCGCCCCGGCATATAAAGTAAGCGAGCCATCTGCATTCCTTTTGAGGTTTTTATTTTTTGTTCCTAGCGAATATCGTTTTAAAGGATTTGGATGAAAGAAATGATGATCATTATACAGGGTCAAAGACCAAAATCCTTCAACAGGTGGTTCTTGTCCAGCTTTGAAAGTTACTTTATAAGAGTTGTTGCCATCGAGTTCTTTTCCTGAGCTGTCAAAATCAGTATAAATATATTTGGTTTCTGTATACACATTCTCATACATATTTGATTTTGATGTAGCGGTACGCACAAAGTAATCTACTCCAAAATCCGCATTATTTTTATCAGAAAACCAACCATTACCAGCCGGAACGCCATTGTATTTCCATTGTTTTAAAGGCTGGATCATTTCTTTATCGGCAGTTAGAGCAACCTCTTTTAAAACAGCCATCAAGGACGGGTCTTTTTTGGCAGCATCCAGCACAGCATTAATGGTAGCGTAAATACTTTCCTCTCCCTTTAAAGGAGGAACTTTTTTCATGATATCTGGCAACTGATCGAAAAAGGTAGCTGCCGGCACCCATTGAATTTCTTCATCACTGCTTTTGCCAGGCACAGGGAAATGAGGCACTTTTTTCCAGTCGATAGTTTTCATTTTTCCGTCAAATTCAGTAAGCGGGTAAGCCATTATTTGGTTCAAAACAGGCTGAATTGCTTTTCTGTCTTCGTCTGTATCATTTAGAAACACTCTCGGACAAAAAGCAGCCAGTTCTGTGGAAGATCGAAAAACCCCAGAAATACCAGCAGGTACTTTTCCTTTCCAGTTCGGACCAACCATTAAATAAAAACCGGGTTTGGTTCCATATTGTTTACCAAGTTTTGAAAATTCATCTGTTCTGGCATCCCATGCAGCATACACCCAAAAGCGATCGCCAAAATCCGGTACCTGCATTACCACGGGCATATCATCCAGAGAGCCATAACCCATGCCATAAGTAACATCCTGATTGGGACAGGCTACAAAGCGTTGGTCTGGTGCTATGTAATCTGTAAGCATTGCAATATGCCCCACAGGAGCATTAGGTAAAACACCTCCTCGCAAGCCAGGTTCAGATACTGATGTAAGTGCAACACGTCTGTTAAAACTATTTACAATAGGCCATCCCCATACGTAGGCAAACTGACCAATAGCACGAACATATTCCTTAGAAAATGTTGTTCCGGCAAAACTTCCTTTAAGATTAACTTTACTTGAATCAATGGAAGCATTTGTTGAATCTTGAGCAGTAACAGAAGTTTCATTCACTACAGTTTCCTTTTTACATGAAGTCATAGACACAATTAAGACACAGAGGCAAAACGATAATTTTCTCATAATATAAATATTTAAGTAATTGATTATAGTAACATTAATTAAATTTAAACTACTTTTTTATTATAACCGATTATTGTTGCCTTGGTTATGTTGCATTTTATAAAGTGAAACATCATTTCTTTAATGATGCAGGCATTCCATATGTAAAAATTGTATTTCTTAGCATTAGATTCAAAAGTTCGTCAACATTTATGAAAAAAAACCTGCCAAAGAGCAGGTTTCTCCGAACTAATAACTAACCAAAAACAAGAAATTTAAAATTTTTAATTATAAAATAATTAATTAAACATCTTACATTTTATTACATTTTTTATCATACCTAATAGAAATAGTATTAATCACAAATTACTCAAGGTCTTATCTCTATATTCTAAACCAATCCATTAATCGTTTTTTTCATAATGCATATTGCGTATCATATAAAATAAGATCTCTTCCTCTAATTCCTTTGATAAATTATCCGACTTTAACTTCGAATGAAAAAAATGCTCAAACTTTTTTTGATACTTCTTAGATTTTTTTGCAGCCCCGCAATACTGGTCGCATAAATTTTTAAATTTGTCATCACATAAATATAAGATTTTTATAGTTTCTATATATTCTACAAATTTTCCACTGTATAACTCTTCAGGAATAGACATAGTTTATTAATTTGGGTTCATACGATTCTCTCATTACAAGCAATCTCTTCTAATAGTTAAAAAAAAGCAGCTGACAAATTATTGGTATGAATTCCGAAAATCTCTCTATGAACCAGGAAATACAAAAGCTACTACAGCTCTTAGCCCCCAATCTGGTTTACTTTCATGAGGACCTACAATTGGTATTAAAGGCTGGACACTAAACTGTACAATCTGACTTCCAAATTTGGTTATGCCTCCAACAGATGGATTTAAGGAAATCATGGTTGTATTGCCTTCCCAATTCTGGGTTACTTCGGCATTCACCCCTAAACTGGCACCACTTTTATAACTATACGACATAAACATTTGGGTGTAAAAACTATTAACATCGTTACGATCATTATTTCCGGCTACAGACCAGATTTGATTAGCGAGAAAACCCAACGAAAGCCCATTTTTCTGATGCATGACCAAGATACTTGGCCCGACTCCAAATTTTTCTGTTCCTAGTAACTTGTCGGTTGCTGTTGGCACTAAAAAAGCAGGGCCAATCCCCAAAATAATTCCTTTAGTTTTAGGAGCAAAAAAAGCCGTTACAGTTGCATCACTTAAGCCAAATTCATGGGTGTCTTCGCCAGTAATATCCTGCTGGTCCACCACCGGCAAAATATATCGTGTAATCAAATCCAGATTATCACTTAATTTAAAAGGAATTACAGGCTGTATATTGACCGTGTATTTTATGCCATTATAAGGTCCGATACCATAATTAAGATTATTTTGAAGCGGAACACTAATCAGGCTCGCAACGGGATTGGCCAGTTTATCTGCCAGTTCCTGAGCACTTGCTCCTGCTTTCTCCTGCTCCTGACTAAAAACAGTATAGTTTAAAAGAAAAAAAAACGTAAAGCAGAGTAATTTGACTGGAATATATCTTGAAAATTTCATAATTTTTTATTTTAAATATTCATTACTTTTTAAACTCAAAAAAAGACAATTAACCAAAATTTTCCTTTCTCCTTTATCTTCGTATTACAAGGGGGCCACTACTCTTTTACAAAATAACCTGCAATTGAAATATTACTTCCCAATTCCCAAGATAATCCGGTTTAACAGCATTATAGAAAAGCTGGGCTGTACCGCAATAAAATAACTTGCCCTTCCCTATCTGAAAGGTTTTGCCTGGTCCCCCACCTACTGGTACCAGCCATTTTTGATTATCTGCCGCAAGCCAGTTTGCTACAATTGTAGCATTACTTATGGCAAACCATCCCTGTTTAAAGTTATAGTATGCAATATACTGCAGGCTGAATTCATCTACTTTATTAACACCCGTCCCTCCTAATGACCAATAGTTCTGAGCCACTATTCCGCCCGAGAATTTCTCGCCCGCGAAATACAACAGACCCGATGGTCCCATACTTACTTTGTTGGATCCCAGAGCAGCATCTGTTCTTGTAGGGAATTGTACAGCGGGGCCAGCCCCCCAAATAAGCCTTCCTTTTTTTTCTATTGGGGTAAAATATCCGTTAAAAAGAATATTGCCCAACCCGGTTGTCGATTCGCCATTTTTATCAAATGCCGGAATATGCTGGATTGGGATTATAGTGTAAGTAATCAATTTTATTTTGCTGCTAATTTTAAAAGGCCAAACGGGCTGAATACTATACGACTGGGCTGTACCTTCTCCCGTGTCGGGAACTAATATAGCCTGTCCATAAATACTCCTGAGTCCTTCAACCGGATTTTGCCTTTTCTTATTCATTTCATCAAGAGACAACTTAGAATCTTCTACTTGTGAATAACCACATGAAATAATAAAGAAAAAGAGGGTTGCTAAAAAATAACCTTTCATAAGTATCAGATTGGTGAACTAAACTATTTTTTAGATCTTAGTCAGGACTGGTAATTTATAACTGCCATTTGTTACAGATTCCCCAGGCATATATACTCTTGTACAAGTCCAGAACGGTTGAGTTGGTATAATGACCTCGTTGGCGTGTTTGCCTTTTCCAAACTCTGCTTCAGGCACAAAATAAAGGTCAAAAGTTTTACCGTCAGGATTCAGTTTAACATCTTTATTACTTATAATTGATCCTTGGTCGGTTTTCAGGTACTGATCATCACCATAAACGGTAATGGAATAAAAACCAAGTTTTGGGTCACGCAATTCAGGCACTTTATAAACTGCTTTATAGCTTTTGCCTTTTTCTGCTTCATGTTTTGCAGTTAAATAAATAGCCTCTTTATCAGGCAAAAGTCCTGTTGCAATTGCAACACCTCTGTTTCTGGCCTCAAGAGAAACAGGTTTGTCTTCTGTTCCCATAGTTCCCTGAACCCCTTCTTTTTGAGCTGCTTCTACATAACCCTTACGCACCTCATCGAATTCCTTCATATTCCAGTTGGTTGCCTTAAAAGACCTTGGTTTATAACCATTAAGGAATTCAATTTTAAGCTGATCCTGATAATCATTTACTTTTTTAATATCAGCAGGATCTTTAGGGTTTATCTGTATTCTGACATTGGCATAAAAGAAATCGGTAGTCTTAGAGGCCGGAATTACATATCTTCCCGGTCCATAATATACTTTGTAAGTAATATGTTCGTGGTTCATAATATGAAGTGACATATAACGGCCGTCATTTTTAGGAAGCGTAATAGCCACATCTCCTTTTCCGTCCAGAATGGCAAAAGAATAATTGGTATCGCGGTTCATAAGAGGTGCCGGCTGTTCGTCAAGCGGCATTGGTTTTCTGTGGTGATTGAATTTATTATCACCGCCTTGCTCAAACTCCTTCTGCATGGCCATATCGGTCATGGCATAGGCAAAATTATCTTTGGTTACACTTACTGTAGAATCTTTCACGGGTTCTGTTGTTTCTGTTGTTTCTGTTGCAGCTTCAGTACTTTTTTTGTCCTTACAGCTTTGTAATGTGAATACCAGAGTAAAAACTGTTGTAAAAATTATTGACTTTTTCATAGTTACATTTTTATTTATTTAACTTTTTCGATATCTCCCACTTTATATTTTCTGTCAAAAAACTCTTGTTTTGGCCCATAGAATCTAAACAAAGCAAACCAGCCTCTTTTAGGAACACTTTTTATCCAGTTTACATTCCCTTTTGGTTTTTCAGGAGCAATATAAATTGTGAAAGAACCATCACTGTTCTTAACTAAATTATTCATTGAATTTAAAGATGAATATACCTGATCTTTAGCATCTACTCCAGCTGCCGTTTCAGCATCATAAATAGTAAACGACCAAAAAAGCCCTGCCGGTGGATTTGCCGGAAAAGTTATTTTATAACTATTCTCTCCTCTTATATAATCGCCATCACTGTCTTTATATGCATTTCCATATTTTGCCCCTAATCCAGGTATTGAAGACATCATACCTGTACTTATTGAATAATGGTTTACATACATATGTGCTTTTGCATCTACATCAGTATAGCCTGTAGCGCGGTCCCTGAATTCTTCATCCAATAACGTATGCATAAAATCATCATATTTGGTATGGGCATGGGCTACCCATTTGCGGTCCTTCCACCATAAGCCGTCTTTTTCTCTGTCAAAATTAGCAGAAACGTTTTTGGCCATTTTCCATGCTGTTTCTCCTGCTTTATCCAGCATTGCCTTATCTTTTTCTGAAAGCTTAAAATCAGCTCCTTTTGAAATTCCTAAAGCCGCCATCATTCCATGCATGTAAGGGTCAATATCATCGATCTGTTCACTTTGTATCAAGCGGTCGAGCATTTCAAAATAAGTATGATCATGAGCAAACAAGGCATTCGAAGCAACATCAGAAACATGTTTGAAAACCATTTCTTTTTTATCGCCACTAAGCGGATATACTTTAATTCCCTCAACTGCTTTCACCCCTGGTGTCAGGTCATCAATTGATTTAAAAAAGCCCCTTTGGAATATAAAAACTCCATTGGTTTTGCTTTTATAAACAAAATAATTTTTAGTATCAACCTGTCCTTTGTAGTTTTCTGGTATTACCAAATACTTACCTCCTTTACCTCTGTCTGGTCCCGGAAAACCTATGTCACCCAAATATTGTATAGTATTGATTTTTGGTCCGACAAGCGGTCTGTGCCAAAAATCATCTAATATCCCCTGAAGATTGGGCGGTACGTCCAGCACCAGTGGCCCTGTTTTACTTAAATCAGCAAATCCGAGTGCATAAATGACATCTGAATTAGGCGTAGTGATAATAGTTCTTGGTTTTAAGCGTTTTTCATAAACTGAAATCACATTATAACCTTCACCAGAAGTTTTTCCTAAACCTTCCTTCATCGCGTACATATTCACTGCAGGCAAAGACCATAAATAAACCTGCACTGCCCTTTGAAAATACAATTCATCGTCTAAAGCCAGTGAAGATTCTTTTGTTGGATAATTATCATCGAATGCTGAATTTGCAATTACGGAATAACGATCATCTGAGTCAGATTGCTTCTTTTCACCTTTAACTTCTTCACCCTTTTTACAGCTTACAACTAACAATATTGCGATTAAGAATAAACTTAAATACTTGTTTTTCATAATTCTAAATTTTAAAAATTTATTGATCTTATTTTACTTCTAACACTTTATGATTTTTTACAAAGTCTTTTCTGTATTCTACAATACCTTCTACAGATGAAGGAAGATAACATCTGAATAATGCATTCCAGTTTTTAGGAACCTTTATATTGTTAATGGCATCTGGCCCTCCATTAAAATTTAAGTGTAATGGTACCTTCAGTATTTGGCTTTGCACTATTACTGTTCATATGAAAAGGATACATTACAACCCAGAGATCATCCATACAAATTCATTTATTACTCTGTCATTTCATTTGGCTCACTAAATTATCATCATCAAAAATTCAATACTTAATAATTACAGGAGGTGTCCAAGTGCCTTTTGTAACGCCCTCTTTGCCCCAATAAGCTCGTATGTATAAAGAAAATGTACCCTTTGGAGATGGCAGCCAGTTGCTCTCCATCTCAGCTCCGGGAGAAACTGAACTCACAATAATGGTCAACGACCCGTCTTTATTCTTCTTAAGGCCTTTGTTTTTTGTACCTAGTGAATAACGGTTTATGCTATTTTTAGAGAATAAATGATGCTCATTATATAAGGTCAAAGACCAAAAACCGTCTACAGGAGGTTCCTGACCGCTAGCAAAAGTAATTTTATAATTATTTTTACCTTCCAACTGCGATTTATCTGATGCCTGATCCGTGTAATAGTATTGCGTTTCGTTAGGTCTGTTATCAAACATGTTCGATTTTGCAGTTGCTGCTCTGTTGTAGTAATCATATTTTCCAGAACCTGTCCAATCCGCACTGTAAAACGAACGATTCCAGCCGTTCCCTGCTGCTACTCCGTTGTTTTTCCAAAGAAAAAAACTTTTAATTGTATTTTCTTCCGTTTTTTGAGCTGTTTTAACTAGAGCTTCTTTTATAGCAGGATCTGATTTAGCTGCGGCTAACAACTCTTTCAATTGAGCATACAACTCTTGTTCCCCTTCTAGCGGTGGTAAAATTTCTAATACCTTGCCCAATTGATTTTCATCAAAAAACTTTTCAGGCACTACCCATTTGGTTTCTTTACCATCAGAGGCAGGACCTTGTATAACAGGTAATTTTTTATAAACTATAGTTTTCATCTTACCATCAAATTCAGAAAGAGGATAAGCAACAATTTGGTTTATAACAGGCTGAATAGCTTGTTTATCTTCTTTTGTATCATTTTGGAATACTCTCGGAATAGAATTTGCCAAAGTTGTCGGAGATTTTACAACGTCTGTAATTCCTGTTGGTTTTTCTCCTTTCCAATTTGGACCTACAAGTAAATAAAAACCAGGTTTTGTTCCATAAGGTTTACCTAATTGTCCAAATTGATTTGTTCTTTGATCATATAAAGCATATACCCAAAAACGGTCTTTAAAATCAGGAACTTGTATCACAACAGGCTGCGAGTCTAAATCAAAGAAACCCAGTCCATATACCACATCCTGATTTGGACAGGTAACAAATGTTTCGTCAGGAGTGATATAGTCATTAAGCATTGCTAATTGCCCTTGCGGTGCCACAGGTAACACACCATTTAAATAGGCAGGCTTTGGTGCTTTTGTAATAGTAGCTCTACGATTTAACATATTTACCATTGGCCATCCCCAAACGTAGGCAAACTCACCAAGTTTTTGCGCATATTCAGGGCTCATTTTTTCTTTTTTTGGAAGCACCAAAGAAAATTCATTGCCTGATTCTGTATTTTTTATTTCTAATCCCTGGGCGACTGTTGTTGTGTCAGTCTCAGTTTCCGAACTAGTGGTAGTTTCCTGTGATTTTTTTTTGCACGAAGTTCCTATTCCTACTACCAGTAGAAATAAAATAGATATTCTTACTAATTTCTTTTTCATCGGGTATTGATTTAGTTTGTTGTTATTTTATGAGTAACTATAAAATTATTCTTTCATTTATTATAAGTTCATTTTTTATTTCATAATTAGGTTTCATTTTATAAAATGCAACCTATTAATGATTAGGTCAACACTTACATAACTTCTAATCTAAAATTCTCCAAAATCTGATTACCTAGGAAACTGAACATGATCCCCAACAGGACATCCAAACCAAAATCCTTAAGACATATAAAGACAGCCACTACTTCCAGTAAGCCAATCTCTTCAAATCATCCATAAAATTTATAGAAATTTGTCCCGTCGAGGTCACTACACAGCCAAAAGGCGCCAATTGAAGACAATTGGCGCCTTTTTTATGTCTTTATTAATTAAAAGTTACTAGTTTTTCAAAAAGATTAAATAACCAAATGAAATTACCGTCTAAATAACTTAACTATACTGTTATTCAGAACCAGGTTTTTTCAAACCAATGTCTTTCATTGGATATTTTTGATAGGTTGACATATGGGCGTTAATGAGTCCCATCATACCCGGTAATCCCCATTCGAAATAACGATGACCGGAACTTAAATCTTCTTTTGGAGAATTATATAAATTATAAACCCACGGGCTCATTCCGACATTTTCAATAACACTTTGGTCCAGGTTTTTTCTTGGAGCTGATGTATTAAATACTTTCATATGAAGTTTATATTCCTGCCATCTAACGGCCATGAAGCTTGTTTCGGAATACATAAAAACAGCATTTCTATTGGACTGTCCATTATCAGATAGCAGAAAGGAAGTCTGATCAACACCATCGATATAATTGGTACTTGGAATTTTGTCATAAGCGCCACCCAAAGCGATAGAAGTATTAAAAAGATCACAAAGATCAAATAATCCGTCGCTTATACGTCCGGGCTTAATTGTATTTTTCCAGTAGGCAATTCCCGGCACACGAACCCCGCCTTCCCAGGTAGTTCCTTTTCCACCTCTAAATGGAGTATAACCGCCATCGGGCCATACATCTTCATTAGGGCCATTATCAGAGGTAAGAAAAACAAATGTATTTTCCTCAATTTTTAAATCTTTCAATAGTTTCATCAATCGACCAACAATATCATCAACTTCTACCACAGCATCTTTGTACGGTATTGCGGCAGGGCTTTTTCCTTTATAACCTTCAGAGACATAATTATCATTATGCACTTTTGAAAAAGAATGTATAAGATAAAAAGGTTTGTCCGCTTTTGCTGCCCTTGTGATAAAATCTTCACTGTAATCAGCAAAAATCTGATCTACTTTTGAAAGATCGGCTATAGTTGCTATGGGTTGCACAACCGTATTTTCCTGCCCTTTTTTGCCTTTAATTACGTTTTGGTTCACTAAAGCTTTCATAGCTGCAAAGCGTTCGGGTTTATTGATTAGATCAGGATAAATCCACTCATTAACAAATTGCGCATATTCAGATTGTACTGCCGCAAAACCAAGCCACTCGTCATATCCAACCTCATTTGGCAGACTTCCTTTTGTTTCGCCAAGGTGCCATTTGCCCGAGATAGAAGTGATATAACCATTTTGAGAAAGAATTTTGGCCGTCGTATTCTCAGAAGCCCACGGATTCACTTTTGGATTCTCTCCCGTAAGGGTAGGCCTGGTCAGCCCGGAACGTGCCGGAATTCTGCCTGTCATCAGTGCAGCACGTGTTGGTGTGCAAGTAGGCTGTGCATATGTCGAGGTAAGTTGTAAGCCTTCATGTGCCAGTTGATCCATATAAGGTGTCGGAGCTCCCACGGCATAGCCTCCCCCATAAACACCAATATCTCCGTAACCCATATCATCAACGAGAATTATCAGGATATTCGGTTTTTTAGAAAGTTTGGCTAATTTACCTTTTGCTTCCTTATCCTGATCCGAATGTGGAATTGCAGGCTCGAGATAATCCTTTACTTTTTGAGTTGGATTAAAGTAATTTTGCTGCGCAATAAGATTATTACATAATAAACATGCGAAAATTAATACTACACCCTTTTTCATGGTTTGTAATTTTAGATTATTAATTCAAATGAAATGTGCTTAAATTCTGTAAATTCGATTAAATTCTAAATTAACCAATATTTAGTTCTAACTCTGCTTTGAAGAAAACAAACTTGTTTCAAATTACAATTTGCAACCAAAACAGTCTAAAAATCTTCATCTGGAATTGTGCACAGGCGATCTGAAAAACAATCCGTGATTAATTCAAAAATTAAGAATTGAGAGGATGGCTATCTTCCTGTAAAAATTAAGGCTGTCAATTTTTAATTTAAATAAAGTAAAAATTATCAAATGACATTTTAGTGCAAATCATATATACTAATACATTTTTACATCAATCCCCAACAGGATATCCAAACCAAAAACGTAAAGCCAATGAAAGACAGGCACTACCAATAGTAAGCCAATCTCTTCAAATCGTCCATAAATTTTATGGAAATTTGTCCTGTTCCTGTCACAAACAAGCCAAATGGCGCCAATTGAAGACAATTGGCGCCATTTTTTATAATCTCACTTATTTTTATTAGTCTAAAGAGCCAGGCTCCTCAGCAGCCCTAGCCCCGATAGCAGAGGAAATCCTTTTGTGCCGGGGTTCGGCACAAAAGATTGGAACGGATAGCGGGAATAGCTCCTAAAAAATAATATTAAATCTAAAAACTGAATCTTTTAAAAAACAACAGCAATAATTCAATTCAAAAAAATAAAATTACAACTTCCCATACAACCAAAAATTACCACAAGCACCACCGCAATTCCCAAAACCAAAACAAAGCCCCAAAAACGACAGCCAAAAACACCCGGCCCCTATGACCCGCAGAACCCTTATAAGGAACCCCAAAGCGGCCCCAAAGACATAACCGGGAAGGACATAGAAAAGGACCTTATAGAGAATGACCCATGGGAGGGGTTTGAAACTGATATGAATACATAGAGGAGCGATGAGGCTCAAAGCGACACCTTTCAGACCATAGAACCAGAAAAGGATAATACGGTCAAGAGGGAATTCGAAATTTTAATTTTTAGATGAGAGAATGTCAAAAAGTTTTTTTTTAAATTTTTTTAATCCTTTTTTATACACAACACTCTCTCAAATGTGTCACCTGCAGGATACTTATCGTTAGTGTACCAAATTGCAACCTTAAAACATTCATCTTCTATTTCTATAATTGTATAAATAAATTTATCACCAACTTTTACCTGTTCATCTCCTGTATTCTTTAAACATTCAATTTCAAATTTACAATCTGACATCCACTTTACTTTCCAGGAAACTTCCAGTTTATCATTGTTATAGCTTTCCTGAATAGAATCTTTCCTGATAGCATACTGTGATGGAAAAGCCGGCGCATAAAATTTAATATTTTTAAATTTTGTACAATCCATACTTTGAGAAAATGCATTAATGCCCGTATATAATGCAATTATTAAAACTATCTTTTTAATCATATCTTTTTTTATTTCCTGTTATTTAAATAATCCAGCGCATTTTCTAGTATTTCATCTCTGCCTTCCTGTATCCCCTTAATTGTAGGCTCTACAAAAATATCAGGTTTTATACCTGTTCGCTGTGTTTCATTTTGGTTTGGATAAAAAACTCCATAAGCCGTATATTGTGTAAAGTATCCCTTTATTATCTCATATTTACATACAGCTCCATCTGCACCAGCTGTCTGACTGCCTACTATAGTACTCCTGGGAGCGCCTTTTAAAGACATCACAACATGTTCTCCGTGGCTTTGCGTCCATTCATTTTCCAGTATTACAATTTTACCTTTGAATAAACCCAGGCTTTTTTCCCCTCCTACTTGATTTTTCCTCCAAATGAATCGCCCCGGATATGTAACATCCGGATCTATAAATTTTGCATACGCTTTAGGCTCTGGGTATAAATAATTTGTTAATGTTTCTTCAATATTGGCTTCTTGCGGGTATCGTCTTGCATCAAAAATGATTGTTTTGAGATTTTTAAATTCTTGCATTACTTCAGGAATTTCACTAACCTTTAGCTTCTCAATATCAATATACCCAATATCATTAGTCAATAATTTCCATTTTTTCTTTTCGGAAAACTTAATTTTTAAATCATAATAATTATAACGTTTTATAAATTTCTCTGATTTTATATCATCTCTTAAAAATTGAATTTTTATGGAATCGCTTTTACCATTAAAAATTGTCCAGTAAATATTTCTTAAGACTGCATTTTCATTTGATCCTTCAACAAATTTTCTATTTTCATTAATAATATCATTGATACTTTTATCATTAACTTTTATTATAACATCACCAAGCTGTATATTGTTGAGTATTGCTAAAGAATCATTTTTAAGTTTGATGACCACCGCTTTTTCTTCAATAATTTTTATATCAAATGGAGCAAACTTATCTCCAAAATAATCATAAAATTTACCCGTCTGCGTTGATGAATGTGAATCATTTAATTTTATAGAGATCTCGCGCATTGCTAACACAAAATCCTTTTCAGAAGTAGGATACATAAATCGGGGAAGCATTTCAGTTAGGACGTCATCCCACTTTTGATCCATTTGATATTTATAAGGAAAAAAATATTCTATTTGATTCCAGTATCTAAAAAGAGCTAATAATCTTAACTGCTTATTTGTCCAATCAAATTCATTATATTTTATTTCATTGGTAACTTTAACAAAAGGATCAGAATTGTAATAATATTGCTGGCCTCTCCATCTATTTTTTTCAATAAATCTTAGTTTTTTGCCTAATGATTTCGAAATCATATCATTTTGATCAATCCAGTTCAGACTAAAATTTTTATCAAAATATTTGATATTTTTCGCCTTATTTTTTTCTTGATAAACTTCAATTTCTCCTAAGTCAGCAATCAATTTTTCAATTGCTTCAGAAAACTCTTCCTGTGTTTGAGTCTTTTCGATTATAGGCAGTAAAGCAAAAAGTTTATTGTCCCAGTTTACTGTACCATTTGCAACGGCAGGATGATAATATTTAAAAAAGCCCCAAATTTTAGCCGTTACAGCTAATTTTTGCACTTCATTAAATTTATCTTTTGCAAACGTATTATGGAACACGATAACAAGTAAGATTAAAAAGCCTCTTTTCATAAAGTAACAGGTGCTTGATTTAGATAAGATTTATTTGAAAAACAAGATTAATTATATTCATAGTTGAAATAAAGAGTATTTTCAAAATTAGAAAATAATACTTACCCTGTTTCATTTTGTCTATTGTTATTTTATAATATCAAAGTATTGAGAGTTGAAGATTGAGGTTACAAAAAAGCTTATAAATGATAATGCACCCTCCTGGTAAAAAGTTGCAATAATTGTTTTTTCATAAATGTGGTTTTTAAGTTAGTAAAGTCTTCCATGAGGACCAATCGAAAGTAAATGAAAAATAAAAAAATAAAAAAATGTCAGATAAAAATCAAGATTTAAAAAACGACTTTATGAGATTAATATTTAATTGTCAACTACATATATTTATAGCTCTACAATAAATATCAAGATAATATATAGAAATTCAGCAGGTAAAATACCGAAGTAGTACAAGTAAAAAGATTTTTAAGAATGAATGGACACGGACAATTGGCCTTAACCCATGACATGTCTGGGATTTTGGCGTAATATGCCCTGTGACACCCGAAGAAATAAAACGCTATTTTGAACAAACGCTCCCACCCAGTGAAGCAGGCCGCATACCCTGGGCAAAAATTACTGGCACGCAGACCTTTCTAAAAAGTTGCTACTTCGGCATTAACAATCTTAACGGTGGATTGAGAGATGCCGTGCCTGGTGGCAACTGAAGGATTTTTATGTCCATATCAAACGAGGCCAGATTACCGGGAATAAGAGCGAAAATGTCATCGCGAATCTTTATAAAATTCTTATGAGCAGCCTCAAACTAAACCAAAAGAAACTTTTTCTTTTCCTCAATACTCCCAACAAGATTCACCGACAGCACTGCTTCAAGTAAGGATTTGAGTTTTTCAAAAGAACTGGGCTTTACCGCATAAAAAGTAGCGCCGAGTTCCATTGACCTGTCAATATTTTCAGGATTACTGCTTGTGGAGAGCATAATAATGCTCACGTGATTTAAATTCTCATGGCTTCTTATTTCTTCAAGACACTCCAGGCCTGATTTTCGGGGCATATTGATATCAAGAAAAATAAATTCAGGTATCTCTGTATCGGAAAGCTTAAGCAAATCCTCCATCAGGTACATCCCGTCGCGTGCCTGTTTTAGAATGATATCAGGCTGGATTTCCATCATCGCATCAGCAAAGAAATCCCTGTCATCGCTGTCATCATCGGCTAAAAAAATATATCTCTGGGAATTACGTTTTTCTAAAGCCATAATAAAATTACATTAAGTAATAAATAAAAGCTCCACCGAGCAAATAGCAATCTAAAGTACCAAATGCGTTTTTTTTTAAACTCCAAATCACGTTTTAAATTGCTTAAAGGAGAATAAAGATAGTGCTTATTTAAAAAAAATACATGCAAAAAAAATCTTTAACCTTTTTTTAATCCGGCGCCTGTGCAGAACTAATATTACAGGCAATTACGGAAATGACTTCAGAGCCTACTTCTCTTTCCTTTTCTCTATAAATTACTTAATCCTTTTGGAATGTCTTTTTGCACAAATTCGAAAGATTTGTAATAGAATTTGAAAGGCTTTTTTTTAGTCAAGGTCTAAATTCGTATTATAAAATATTCAATAATAAAACTGGCGAAAGATATAAACGGTGAAAGATTTCAAATTACTTAATCTTACAATATGAACAAAAAAATATTCTTAATCTTTTTAATTCTTGTTACAGCGCTTAACAGCGCTTATTCACAAAATACCGATAAACTCAAATGGTGGAAAGATGCTAAATTTGGTTTTTTTATACATTGGGGGTTATACTCCATTGGGGAATGGAATGGACAACCTCAAAAAGGAAATGAACACTTTATGTTTATAGAAAAAATTCCTTTGAAAGCATATGGCAAAATCGCCGAAACATTTAATCCTGTAAATTTTAATGCCGATAAGTGGGTGAAAACTGCAAAAAATGCAGGAATGAAATACATTGTTATTACAGCAAAACATCACGATGGTTTTGCTATGTTTGACTCTCCCGGGGATAATTACAACATATTTAAAACAACACCATACCATCACGATCCTATGAAAGATCTGGCAGCAGCCTGTAAAAAATACGACCTTAAACTTTGTTTTTATTATTCTTTAGGTAGAGATTGGGCTAGTCCGGATGCAGCTTGGATAAAAACAGGCAGCAAAGCTGGAAATACCTGGGATTTTCCAAATGAAGAAACTAAAGACAACAATAAATACATTGAAAATAAGGTAAAACCGCAATTAAAAGAATTACTGACACAATATGGACCAATTGGTGTAATCTGGTTTGATACTCCTGAAGGAACAACGCCTGCTCAAAGTAAAAGCCTGAGAGAACTCATTCTTTCTCTACAACCTAATTGTATTATAAATAGCCGAATCGGAAATGGATTTGGCGATTATGCCGTATCAGAACAGAAAATTGTAAAAGGAGTTGAATTAACACCTTGGGAATCCTGCATAACTATGAGCGGAAAATGGGGTTTTAGTAAATTTGATAAGGACTGGAAAACACCGGAATTATTAGTAAGGCATTTGGTAGAGATCATTTGTAAAGGCGGCAACCTGCTTTTAAATGTTGGGCCAGATAATTTAGGTGAATTCCCTGGGCAAAGCACTCAAAATCTAATGGAAATTGGCAGGTGGATGAAAATAAACGATGAAGCTATTTACGGCACTAAACCTTATTCTACTGTAAGCGAATATGCTCTAAACGAAATAGATTTAAAAGCGGATGCAATGGGTAAATCAAGTAATGATTTTACGTCAAAAAAAATTAATTCGGACCTTTATTTTAACCAAAAAGGAGACAACATTTATGTTTTTGCCCGCAGTTGGGATCAAGACATTATTAGCAGTAAAGTCTTAGGACAAATTGAAAACATTGATAAAATACAATTATTAGGAAGCAGACAAGAAATAAAATGGACTTTGCAAAACGGCGATTTAATGATAAACGTGCCAGATATATCTAAAAATGAAATTCCTGTATATGTATTTAAAATCTTTTTGAAAAAATAAATTATCTAAATAGAAATTATGATTTAAAATCAGAATAGTTACATATCACATGACTTTACAAATAAATTAAAACTATTCTAGCACTGTCGATTGAAATAAAACATGCTATGAAAGATCATCTTATATATTAAGTCTTTATATAAACAATAAAATTTAGTCCTTAAATAAAATAAAAAAAATAATCTTCTTATTATACTTGGTATTTTTAGCAGCAGCAAGCACATATGCCCAGGAAAAAATATTTGCAAATTACTTTGACATTCAGCTAAACAGTGAGAAAAATACCGAAGTGGTAGGAGGTATAAATTTAGAGCGTAACAAATACAGACTAACATCACCCATTACTAAAACCTACAGATTTACCATTGCAAAGCAAGAGGATAATTTATTCAGTGTCGAAACTCGTTTTGACCCTAAATGGAAAAATCAGTTTAATTGACCATTATATGTTAAAATGAAATGACCACCTAAATTCGGTCCTAAATTTATTGTCTATTCATAAAACTTCATATTAAGAGAATCATAAAATAGAGTCTGACTCACAATAATTTATACTAGAATTAATTCCAAATTATGATGATCACTTTAAATTGAATAACAGTGGTCAACACATTCTAAAACTAGTGGTCAAATTATATTAAATGACTATTGGAGTGGACACCTTTTTTGCAACAAAAAGTTAAGACTTATATGAATATTTCACCACTCTAAGTTTTGTGGCATTCCTTTGGAACTGAAAATAAGTACGAACAGTAAAATTACAATACCAATATGGGTTGATTGACTATAGAAACAAATATGAGAGATCTACTCCGCATATATAATTGAACTATCTTATACCCTTGTTGCTTAAAAAAAAAGGATTCCAGATATAGGTAAGATACAAAGGAAAGAAGTACAATTCTAAACTGACTTTGATTTATTTTACTCAAAGAATCAATTTACCATTAAATTACATTTTATTTTCATGGCCTAATTTGAAACATTACCGAATTCGAAGAAAGATTAAAAAAGCAAAGAATATTTTTATGTTATAAATTTTACTTTTCATTGTCAAATTCCGCCTTCATATTTTAATAGAATCAATTTCTCCAGATAAATATCTGGCTAAAAATATTCTTAATGTTTGTTTCTAGTAAAAAAATAATTATTACATTATGTATTAATTTTACTAACTTTTGATTAAAATTAAAGCATTTGTGAATTATAATAAAAACAATTACTAGATATGAAAACTAAAATTGCACTGGTCTTTGGCGGAAAATCTACCGAACATGAAGTTTCCTTAAAATCGGCAACAAATATTTTTACTGCAATCAATAAAGATAAATTTGACGTAATTCTTTTAGGAGTTGATAAAAAAGGTAGATGGAAATTTCAAACTAATTATCAGAATGCGGACGTAAATTTAACAAGAGAAGATTATTTCAAAAACTCCATACCTGTTTTTATTGATAATGTTGATGATAAATTATTGATAGTAGATAAGAATAACATTGAAGTATTAGAAACCTTTGATGTTGTTTTTTCAATTATTCATGGAACATTTGGTGAAGACGGAACTCTACAAGGATTCTTTAAATCTTTAAATATACCATTTGTAGGTCCCGATATATTGGGTTCAGCAATTTGCATGGATAAAGATGTCACAAAACGATTACTACGAGATAACAATATTCCTATCGCTGATTTTGTGACACTTAATAAATTTGAATCGGCTAGGATTGACTTTGAAGCAATAAAAGAAAAACTTGGATTACCAATGTTTGTTAAACCATCAAATGCTGGATCGTCTGTAGGCGTAAATAAAGTTATTGATAAAGTAACTTTTGAAGCTGCAATTAAGGAGGCGTTTAAATTTGACAACAAAATATTAGTTGAAGAAGCAATTGTAGGCAAGGAAGTGGAGTGTGCAATTTTAGGAAACCAAGAGCCAAAATCCTCAGTAATTGGCGAAATAATTCCGACAAAGGATTTTTATTCCTATGATGCAAAATACCAGGATGCTGATGGCGCTAAAACGAAAATTCCAGCTGATATCAGTGTTCAAATTTCAGAAAAATTGCGCGAAACGGCATTGAAAGCATTCACCTCAGTTTGCTGTGAAGGTATAGCTAGGGTAGATTTTTTTTTAAGAGACGACAATACTTTTGTATTGAACGAAATTAATACATTACCAGGTTTTACAGAAATTAGTATGTATCCTAAATTATGGGCGCAAACAGGGATTTCATATCCAGATTTAATTTCTAAAATAATTGAATTTTCGCTGGAAAGACATGAAAGAGATAACAAATTACAGATGATAAAATAATTTGGCGCAAGTAGCTGCATGAGCGAGATGCTCATATTAGATGGAGCTAACAATTGTTTTAGATAAAAATTTAATTGGATTAAAAAAAATAATTTGCATAATTTTATGTAACAATACACTCTTAGAAATACTCACGATTACTTTCAGTACTATTTGATTGTGCTTTTGTTAGCGGTAAACACAAAAGAAAAAAATCTATCGTAATTTAATAATTATTTCATGGATAAAGTAAGAGCCTTATTAATAAATTCTGAGAAAAAAATAGTCGAAGAAAAGTTTATAAACAATGAATTTCATATATACGAATTCTTTAAAGAAGCATATCGTTTAATGAAATTAAAGGAGGACTATGATGTACCAGAATTAAATATTTGCAATAATATTTACAATGAGGATATTTTCGACGGAGATGTTTTATTTAATCCAGGTCATCATAATGTGTTTGGAAATCCATTTCATTGCTGGGGTTGTGGTTTTAAGGCACATAATCCTCAAATTTTCATAACTCCATCGGGGGCAAAAAAACTAAATTTTAGAGGTTTTGTATTATTAATTGGTGAGGTTACCTATATTGAGGACAAAAAAATTCAAATACTGCCTTTAAAGTTTACAATTGAAGAAGTTACTGAATCTTTACAATGGAATTATAAAAAATATGCCCTTGACCTCGAAATGTCAAAAGAGGAGAAGCAGGCATGGGCAGCAGAAAAAACAAAAGAAATACAAGACAACGGATATTCATAATATTTATTAAATTCATAAGTCGCAAATATATTTTTTGAATTATCACAAATTCTTTAATTAACTTTTTTCATTATACAAGTATATCATATAAAGATTTACACCTTGAGATGTTTAAGTTGTAAGAAGTACTGTATTATACTATTTTGTTTCACTTGCTCCAAGTCTTAAACTTGGTATCTGACGTAAAAAACCACTGGTAGTGCTTTGTATTATATAGTTTTATTTTTAAGTTTCTTTTTCCATATTTTGTCCCATTCATTTTTCAAAATACTCAAAATTATAGCGTCAATTCTCTTTCCATTTTGGTCAAAACTTCGGCTTCTTAAAATTCCCTCTTCTGTACAACCGACTCCTTTCATTGCGTTTATACTTTGTGTATTTTTACTGTTAGCTCCAAGTCCAATCCTTTCAACTCCTAATTTATCAAATGCGAAGTCGAACATTAAGTATTTGCAATTTTTGTTTATTCCCGTTCCTTGATACTTTTTACCATACCAAGTATAGCCAACTTCAATAGTTTTCGTTTCCAAGTCAATATTGTAAAATCTCGTGCTTCCAACATATTTATTGATCCTTTTATCAAAAATAATGAATGGATATTGTTTTTCGCTTCGTCTTAGATTGATAGCGTTGTTTATATATTTCAATAAATTTTCTCGCCCATTTGCACCGCCAATGTTAAATTCCCAGATTTCGGGTTCGTTAATTGAGAAGTTTAAAAGATATTCAAAGTCGTCTGATTTCAAAGGTCTTAAAAGTAAAGTTTCGTCCTCTAGAATATAATCCATTTTGTAATCAAATTTTATTTCGTTCATTTAAGTTTATTTTAGGTCGTTTTTTTGCATTACTGCCTACTAGTTTATATCATTCTTCCATAATATAAATTGCTGCAAACTTACTTGCATCACTAAAGTTAATATTTCTTTTTAAAAAAAATATTTGAATTTTGTCGAAAGAATCAATTTTATACATTATCCTTTTCAAGAATAACTACTATAAAAAAAATGAACACTAAAAGCCAGCCGCTAACAGCTACATCTTTACCAAATACTTCACTTTACATTTTCGAAAAACTTCAAAACTGGCACTAAGTGTTCGATTGCTCCTGACACTCCACGAAAATCAATAAGAAACACCCGAGCTATAGCGAACAGACGAAGTAAATCATCGCAAATACAAAACCATCTTTCCATTAAACCCAATGTCGAAATCCGTTGAAGTGCCTGTTATACCTTGTTTTTAAATTTTCGTTTATGTTCTATTATATAATTTGTAGAGTCAGGTTTTATATCAAAATGTTGAAATTTATATAGCTCGTTAATGTCTTTACTTTCGTTTAATTTATAATCAAACAATTTCTTTAAAACAAAAGTAGTGCCATTCAATATTACGCCTTTCTTTTCAACTAAATGATATGCTCCAATCCAATTTATATAATACTGAATAATAATTTCATTCTTTTCTGTTTTGAAAACTCCTTTTCCCCAAATTGGGAATCTGTCTTTGTAATGTCTTATGTCACATTCAAAATGCTTTTTAGCATTATCAATTGAGTTAAGGTCAAACAGTCCACAATTAGCCGAGTAGTCAAACACGTAGTTTTCTTGGAAACCTGTTGAAAATCCAAATGTCAGCAAAGTGCCATCTTTATGAAGTGTCAAAGGTCTAATTTGTTTCTGTAAATATGGTTTTGTGCTATCTTTGCTGAAACCACCGTATGAGTTTTTATAATACGGAAATGTCATTTCTTCTCTTTCTTGATAATAATATCCGTCTGTTCTTATTGGTCTTAACTTGTCGCCAACTTTGTCTAGGTTAATAACATATTTCTTGTGATTAATTACCATACACGAAGTCAAAATCAGTAATGCCAATATTGATAATTTAAATTTCATTCTGTCTTTCTTTCTTCTGGAGTTTCTGTTGTAAAATAAGGCATAACGTTCTCTTGCTACAAGTGGTTTGGCGTTAAATTAAGCCTTATCTTCGGATTTACCGAAACATCCCAAATACAAAACCATTGTCCCATTAAGCCAATTGCCCAAATCAATTGTAGCAAGTGTTGGCAGATGGCATGGTTATCGGTTAAATATCTGTTTTAATTGATTTTCTAAAGATTTTTTGTTGAGTTCTCCACCACCTTTCCATTTTCCGATAATTGTTCCGTTTGTATCTATTAAAACTTTATGTGGAATTCCCATTACAAAATAATCTTTTTCTACGGTGCTATTATTTTCAATTACTGAGAAATGTTCCCAATTTTGAATACCGTCTTTTAAAATTGCCTGTCGCCAATTCTCTAAATTCATATCTCTGGAAATGCTTACTATTTCAAAACCCAAATCTTTGTATTTCGAATATAAAACTTTAATATATGGTAATTCGCCACGGCATGGAGCACACCAACTCGCCCAAAAATCAATTAACACATATTTTTTGCCTTTGTAATCTGCAAGCGATATTTCGTTACCTTCCATATCTTTTCCATAAAATAGTGGAGCAATACTTCCTGTTTTACTCTGCTTAAAATAGGAAAGTTGCTCTGCCATTTCTTTACCGCTTTCACTTTGTTTGACATCAGCAGATGCATTGTTGTAAACAGCTTCAAAATCATCATAAAAATTCTTTCCTGCTTGACTTGTAATCCGTCCTTTTACCAATTCTAAACAATAAAGGGATGAAGGATGTTGCTTAGCATAATTCAAATTTATTTTCAGTTCTTCTATGTCATTTCGATCTGCAACATTCCATAAACTATCTTCATAAATAGTTAAATTTTCCAATTTTATTAAATCACTCGTTTTCTTAATTTCCCCTTGACAGACTTTCATTAATTTGTTCACAGAATCTCGAACAGCATTGGTTTTAAAATGTAAATCATTTAATTCCTTTTCTATATCTGAATCTTTCATTTGCTGTGCTTTACAATGTAAAATTGAACAGAATAATAAAATAATAATGTATGTAATTCTCATATGTTTTGTATTTCAGTAAATGCTTTCTGCCAACTTGTATATATGTCTGACTACATCCGACTTATCTACCCTAAATTGGGTCGCTATGT
>NZ_MUGV01000035.1:0-79536 GCF_002217275.1 Flavobacterium frigidimaris | reverse complement strand
TTCTCTATTCTCTATATTCTCTCGACTTAAGCTTCCCACTCTCCTTTTGCAACAAACTGCGCTTTCCCTCCAATCTGAATATCAAATTGATTATCCGTCAATTTCCCTTTGAAATAAATCTGAGAAGGACGACCAATATAATCTCCCTGATAATTAATCAATTCAAATTCAGGTTTATGATATTTCAACAAAAAAGCTTGTAGGCACGTACTGGCACTTCCTGTTGCGGCGTCTTCAACTAATTGATTATTTTCAACACACAACATTCTGCTAAACAATTTTGAGCCTTCCAAATAATAGAAATACAAAGCTCTGTGCGCTGTTTTGCAATTATTTTTCAGCCATTGATCTGTTTTATCTTTATCTAAAACCAAATTTTCCAGTGCTCTTTTGCTGCTTAACCCAACCATTACAAAGGCACTTCCGGTTGTAACTTCCTGAATTGGAAATTGATTTTCAAAATCATGATTGTTCAGATTACTAAATACTGTAATATCTTCTTTCGAAAAAATATCCCAAAACTTAGGCTGAGCTGCTTTTAACCAAATCAGTTCTTCTGTTTTATGAATTGCAATTGGTCCAATCGGAACATTCAATTTTATATTTCTAGGAGAATTATTAAACACTCTATTCATTAAAACCCACGAAGTTCCAATTATAGGATGACCTGCAAACTGCATTTCGTGCTCA
This sequence comes from Flavobacterium frigidimaris, assembly GCF_002217275.1. Lineage (NCBI taxonomy): Bacteria > Pseudomonadati > Bacteroidota > Flavobacteriia > Flavobacteriales > Flavobacteriaceae > Flavobacterium > Flavobacterium frigidimaris. The sequence continues at coordinate 78,846 of NZ_MUGV01000035.1, read as the reverse complement.
GGCGTAAAAATTTTAATTTCGGCCTTATTGTTTTCAGGATCCAGTTTTGTGATAAAAGTACTTTCCGCAAAATTAATTTCGCGGGCGATCTTCTGCATTTCTTCGGAACTTAAATTCCCTGCGTCTAAAAAAACTGCCAATTGATTCCCGGCATATTTTTTATCAGCAAAAACATCAACTATATAAAAAGGTAAACTCATATCTTGTAAAATGTGTTTTGTGAGATGTAAAATGATAAAGCGAATACCTTTCACATTTTACATCTAACTTTTAACTATTTAGTAATTGAAGAATTCGTTTTTGATTCTTCCAACTTAATCGCGCTTAATTCTTTTTTTGCTTCTTCAACTACATCCGGGAAATCTGTAAAATTGTTAATTACGTTGTCCAGAATGTAAGTTGCCTGATAACTGTCTTTTAATCCGTAAAAGTTTTTAGCCATTAAAACCAAACTCTTCGCTCCATAATATTTATAACCCGAATAATTCTTAGCTAATTTTTGAACTGAAACATTTGAAGCATCAAATTTTCCTTCTTTTGTTTTAAAGTATGCATCATAATACAAAGCTTCTGCAGCTAATTCGCCTTTAGAAGTCGTCGATAATTTTGCGTAGGCCGCTTTAGCTTTATCTTCATCACCAGTTTGCATTGCCGCACGCGCTACGATAATCTGAGCATCGGCTTTTACATTCGCATCTGCTTTTGGATTTTGCAAAACTTTATCAGCTGAAATTACTGAGTTATCATAATCTTTTTTGTCATAATAACATTTCATCAAATTCGCTTGTGCGAAGTTTTTATTCTGAGCAGAATCGGATTCGTTTTCCAAACGAACTAATACCGGAATCGCTTTATCACAATCTTTTGCTTTCAGATAAATCTGAGCCAATTTGTTTAAAGATTGTTCCGTAAATTCACTTCTTGGCTGATCAATCACATATTGATAACTAGCAATAGATTTAACCTCTGAACCTTCCGCATAAAGCAATTGTGCCAAATAAAAATTAGCCTCAAGTGCATGTAAGCCTGATGGAAATTTATTCACATAACCTGTAAAACCTGTAATCGCCTGCTTGCTGTTATTTTGACTGTACTGTTTGAAAGCAGCGTCATAAGTATCATTATCCAGTTCCGCATCTGTAACCGAAACAAAATCTAATGTTCGTACCCAAGTCGCGTATTCATCTACTTTTCCTGAATCAACATAAATTAATCTTGCTGTAGAAACCGCCTCTAAAGCTTCCGGTGTTTTTGGAAATTCTGCTGCTACTTTTTTGAATTTAACCAAAGCTTGTTCATCACGATCGGAATTGTAATAAATCAAACCTTGCTTTAAAATTGATTTTGAAGTAAACGACCCGTTTTTATATTCTGAAATCAACTGATCATACGTTTTAATCGCCTGATCGTTTTTTTTCTCGGCTACATAGGTATTTCCTAATTCATACAAAGCATCATCACGATACTCTGATTTTTTGTACATCTGAAGGAAGTTATTCAACTCCTCTACTTTCTTGTCATTTTTCGACATGAAACCGTAGGAAATTGCTTTTTGAAACTGTGCATAATCGGCATCAACGCCTTTTGCCGCAATTGCTTTGGCATAAGCTTCATTCGCAGCAGTGTATTTTGAAGTTACAAAACGGCAATCTCCCAAACGTAAATACGAATCGTTTAAACGAACTTTATCTCCGGGAGCAGTATCGATTTGAGCCTGAAATGAAGTTGCAGCCTGATCGTAATCCTTTAATTTAAAATACGTATAACCAATGTTATAATTGATGTTTTTATATTCTTCTGTCGTTTTTGCTGCTGCCTGACCTGCAAATTGTTTGTAAGTTAACAATGCATTCTGAAAATCATCAGAAAGATATTCTGTCTCCGCTTTCCAGAAAGTGGCACGTGCCGTAAACTCAGGTGTTTTTTGTTCGCTGACCGCACTTTTAAACATTTTCCCCGCTTCTGCATAATTCGATTCATTATACAATTCCAATCCTCTGTAAAAAAGTACTTTTTGGTACGCTGCTTTGTTTTCAGCCGATCTGTTTTTCTCTAGTAACACTAAAGCTTCTTTATAATTTTTAGAAGAAATATAAGAATCAACCAATAATTTTTCTACTTCAGCTTTGCTGGAATTATTTGGATATTTTTTTAAGAAATCAAGCAGAATTCCAGGAACGGTTTGATAAGCATTTCCAATTTCATAACTCAATTTGGCATAATTCAAAGCTGCATCTTCCTGAATTTGCGTATTGAATTCCATTTCAGAAGCATTTTTAAAAGCATTTAAAGCTTCTTGTTTTTTGCCTGTATTCAAATAACTTAAACCTAAATGATAATAGGCATTTTGCGCTACAAAATCTTTCCCTTCAATGATTTTATTGAATTGAGAAATCGCTTTTTCGTATTCTTTTTGCTCATAATACGCATATCCCAATTGATAAAAATCAGTATTATTCCACTTTCCTTTTTTACCTGCATATTGCTCTAAATACGGAATCGCTTTTCCATATTGTTTTAGGTTGAAATAGCTTTCTCCAATAATTTTATTCAGTTCTGATTTTTCTATGTCATTTGATTTCGCCATTGCTTTCTGGCCTAAATCTATTGCTTTCTGGAAGCTTCCAAGCTTGAAATTCATATCAGCCTGATAGTACGAAAGCTTTTCTTTGTATTTTTCTTCGCCTGAAACTTCATCAAAATATTTGGTTGCTTCTTTATAATCGTCGCCTTCGTAAGCCATAAATCCTAAGTAATATTTGGCCTGAGAACCAAATTCCGGAGAATTTACTACTTTATTGAAATAGGTTGTGGCTTCTTTTTTCTTTTTAGCATTAAAGTAACTGTACCCTTTCTGAAAATTAAATTTATCAGAATCGGCTTTACTCATATAACTTTCATCAACTTTATCAAACCATTGCAAGGCTTTTGGATAATTCCCCTGTTCGAAGAAAAACTGTGCCACTTCAATATAAGCCTGATTTTGTTTGGTACTTGTTGGATAATCGCTCACAAATTTTTCCATCAGCGCATCGGCATTTGCCTGATTGGTTCTGATGGCACAATTGGCGATGTAATAAGCACAATCTGACTGTACTTCTTCTGTCTTGGCGTGGTTTTTTACATATTCAAAAATATGTTGAGCCGAAGCATATTGTTTGTCATTGTATAAAGCTACTGCCTTATCAAAATCCTTTAAATCGTAAGTATATATTGCTGATTTTTGTGCCGAAACTGTGGTCGAAATGAGGATTATTTGGAGTAAAAAGAACCAGGAAAATTTACGCATTGTAATTATGTTTAGTATTCAAATGTATCATTTTATACCGTCTATAACGAAACGTTTCTCGCATTTATTATGAACAAAAAATTTAACATACCACATTTAACAGCTTCTGAGCGCTTATTTTTCTACCATATAAGTGATATAAGTAATTATAAGCTAGAGGCTTTTAGCTTCGTATACAACTCTGAAGGTCATATAAGTTTTTCGAAATAAAAAACTTTTACCACAATCGATTAAAATGCATTTATACACTTATGTACTTATACATTTTTTGCAATAAAATCTTTTCGACAATTTGCTACAATGACCTTATATGACTTATATGGTGAAAAATTTCCATTTCATTTTTTTATCAGAAATGATTGAAATTTATTTTGAATCCAACCGTTAACTTCTTACTTTTACCAATCAAATCAATTTTATTATGTCACAAACCGTACTATCTCTTAAAGAAGTCACTATATATCAGGAAGGAAGAAAAATTTTATCTCATATTAATTTAGATGTTCAGCATGGTGAATTTATTTACATCATTGGAAAAACAGGTTCCGGGAAAAGTAGTTTCTTAAAAACTTTATATGCAGATTTACCTTTAAGCGAAGGAGAAGGTCATATAGTTGAATTTGATCTGGCAACTTTAAAAGAAAGTGATATTCCGTATTTGAGACGTAAAATTGGAATTGTATTTCAGGATTTCAAATTGCTTCCGGACCGTTCTATAAAAGACAATATGTTGTTTGTTTTAAAAGCAACAGGATGGACTGAAAAAGAAGCTATGGAACACAAAATCGATGAAGTTCTGGATAAAGTTGGCATGAAAGATTTCGTTAATAAAATGCCACATCAGCTTTCCGGAGGTGAACAACAACGTGTAGCAATTGCCCGTGCTTTATTGAATGATCCTGAATTCATCCTTGCTGATGAACCAACTGGAAACCTTGATCCACAAACAAGTTCTGAGGTTCTTGAAGTACTGAAAAATATTAATGCACTTGGCAAAACGGTTATCATGGCAACGCACGATTATGCTTTGCTAATGAAATTCCCATCTAAAACATTGAAGTGCGAAGATGAAAGAATCTTCGAAGTGGTACAACGCTCTGTGTAATGCTTTCCATCTTAATTCCGGTTTATAATTATACTGTTTTACCACTTGTACATGAGTTAGTAAGGCAATGCAATGTCAGTGGAATTACTTTTGAAATTCTTTGTCAGGACGACGGATCCAATTCACAAAAAAACACAATCAATCAAGAAGTTAACCTCATTCCAAATTGTTCCTTTTTTATAAATGAAATCAATTTAGGAAGAGGAAAAAACATCAATTCTTTAGCTCAAAAGGCAGTTTATGATTGGCTCTTAATTCTCGATTGTGATACTTTTCCCGCTGATGCTACTTTTATCCAAAACTACGTTGACGTAATTTCAGATTCATCAGAAAATATCCTTTTCGGCGGAATTATTTACGAAGATAAAAAACCTGAAAAAGAACAGCTTTTGCGTTGGGTTTACGGACAAAAAAGAGAAACTTCTGCTATTCTGACTTCTAATTTATGGATTAAAAAAGACGTTTTTCTACAATATCCTTTCGATGATTCTATTACAAAATATGGTTACGAAGATTTGTGTTTTTTCGCTGTTTTGAAGAAAAATAATCTTGCAATTTCCCAAATTGAAAATCCAACTTTTCATTTGAATTTAGAAACTTCAGAAGTATTTTTGAATAAAACTAAAATTGCTTTAGAAAATCTTTTTTTTCTTTATAATTCAGATAAAATTTCTAGAGAAGACAGTAAAATTATTAAGGCATTTGAATTCCTAAAAAAGCTAAAACTAGCAAAATTTTCATCTTTCCTCTTCAAAAAAAATCAAATCAAAATTGAACGGAATTTGCTTTCTCAAAATCCTTCTTTGTTTTTGTTTGATCTTTATAAATTAGGATATTTTTGTAGCTTAAAAATGTAAGCTCCAGCGGAGCAAAATGTTTATAGCTAATCAGTCGAGTTGCAAATTAAGCTCCAGCGGAGCAAAATGTTTATAGATAATCAACAATGTTCCAAGAGAAAGCTCCAGCGGAGCGATATATTCTTGAATATTAAATATGCCACCCCGATGGGGTTTGTGGAATGTTGAATCTTTATTTCTATAAACATTCCGTCCCGATGGGACTTAATAACTTATAAACTTTCCAAAAACTCCTTCCACTGCCCCATTATTTTTTTGACCGAATATTCTTTTGATCTTTCTTTCGCATCCAAACCAAATTTCAATCTTACTTCTTCATTTTCAATTAAAAAAGAAAGTTTTTGGACATACATTTCAATATTATTATCCGGAATTAAAAATCCATTTTCTGCGTTTGTAATGATCGCTCGCAGACCAGTTGGACAATCGTACGCCATACACGGTAAACCAGAACCCATTGCTTCCAATAAAACCATCGGAAAACCTTCTGTTCTGGAAGTCATCACGTAAATAGACGATTTCAAATATTTATCCTGAATATTTTTGACAAAATGCAGATAATTAATTCCCGTTTCTATTTCTAATTTCAATGCTGCTTCTTCTAAAGAATCGACATCATCTGTATAAATATCTAATGTCCAATCAGGATATTTTTCTCCGATTACCTTCCAGATTAATAACAATCTATCTAAACCTTTTTCATACGAATTTCGGGCAATTGCGATTACTTTTTTCTGTTTTAAATCGGCATTTTTTTTGCTTTTTATCCAGGATGGATTCGGAATCACAACACCATTTTTAACGTTCCATTCTTTCAAATTTTCTTCTGAAAGCGCCACTATTTTAGTGAATTTTTGAGTGCCAAAATCTTTGAATCGATATTTAATTTTTTGAATTGATTTGGAGACAAAATTCGTTTTTTGTTGCACTTCTTCAATAAATTTAGAACCATGAGATTCGAATACAATTGGAACTTTCGTTTTAGCTATTAAAGGAAAAATAAATGCTTTTAAGCCATTATCAGCAACCAAAATAACATCTGGTTTTATTTGGCTAATCTTCTGATTGATTTGCTTTTGAAAAGAATTGAAGAACTTAAAAACATTGCCTTTCAAAATCATATTATGAAAGACTATTTCAATATCAAAATCATAAAAAGGAGAATCATTTTCCTCATTTTGAGATAAAATATGAACTTCATAACCAAAATGCTCTACAAAATAATTGGCTTTAATAGCCAAAACTCTGGCAACTCCACCAGCACTTTTTATTTTTGGAACAATGTAAAGCAGTCTCATTTTTTAGATTTCAAAAAAACATCATAATCCCTGATATAATCGGATTCTTCAAAAACATCAGAAGCCAAAACCAGGCAAACAGCACCTGAAGAAAAATTTTCTAATTCTCGCCAAATTCCTTTTGGAAGATGTAAACCAATATTAGGTTTGTTCAGTAAATAACTTTTTTTGTTGGTCCCATCGTTTAAGATTACTTCAAAACTTCCGCTTAAAGCAATTAAAACTTCGTGCTGTTCTATGTGTGAATGTCCGCCACGAAAAGCACTACTCGGCACATCAAACAAATAGTAAACACGTTTGAATTCAAATGGTAAAACATCATTTTGAATAAAAGCCAAATTCCCGCTTAAGTCCTCTACAACCGGAATTTTTAATAATGCTATGTCCTGAATTGTCGTCATATTTTAATTGGCTTTGAGTAAATATAGCCATTCCTTCCCTATTTTTTCTAATAAAAATGGTTCAATACTTTCAAGTGTTTTTTCTTTACAATGTTGGTACAAAACTTCATTTGAAATCAATAAATTCATGGCCTCCGCTAATTTTTCCCAATTTTGATTTTCTACTAAAATTCCATTTTCAAAAGAAGTAATCATATCTCTCGGCCCGAAATCACAATCAAAAGAAACAACAGGAATTTCACACGCCAAAGATTCTAAAATAACGTTCGGAAAACCTTCATTTTTACTGCTTAAAACCAAAAATTTAGCTTTGCTTAGATATTTAAAAGGATTGTTTTGATAGCCCAAAAGATGCACAAATCCGGAAATATTATTTTCTAAAATTGCTTTTTTAAGCTTTGTTTCGTCGCCATTTCCAATAATTACAAAATGAATTTGTTTTTGAGACAAATCAGATTGAGCGTAAGCTGAAATCAATTTATCAAACTGCTTTATTCCATTTTCATATTGACCAATAGCGATTACAAAATCAAATTCTAAATCAATTTTTTCATTTTGCTTTTTTATAATTTCTTCCAAATAAATTGGATTATGAATCATGACAACGTTTTTTAACTGATGCTTTCTTTCAATCAATGTTTTCATCTCATTTGTAAGCGCCACATTCGCAAAACAATGATTGTACATCAATCTCGTTAACCACGAATTATTCGGCATATAATGATCAATCAAAAAACTATGAACGGTAAAAATGGTCTTGCTATTGTAAATAAATCGAGCAAGAACAAGTTCCTGAATTATCTTGGTTCGAAAACGAAAATCGATAATAAAATCGAAATTATTCTCGTTTAGATACGTTCGTAAAGCCCATAATCTTTTAATTTTGTTGAAGAATCCGTTGCTTTTGTTTTTGAGTAATCCGAGATTTACCAGCTTTCCAGAATACGGAAAACTTACTTCATCCAGAACGATAATAAGATCCACTTCAAAACCTTGTCTTTCAAAAAAAATTGACAAATTTGCCATTACTTTATCGCTCCCGCCTCCGCTTAAGCGATAGCCAATTAAAGCAATTTTCTTTTTTTTGTGAGACAATATCATCTGTGATTTCTTATTTTCGTATCAAATATATAACTCTTAACTGTTGCGTTTATTTAAAAATCTATTTTTTTAAGTAAATCGAAAAGCATAGAATTATTTAGTTTTGCCACAGATTGCAAGATTAAAATGATTCAATCTTTTTAAATCCATTAATCAGTGGCAAAATATTTAAAATTCCTGCCACATTAAAATATCTTTGTTCCTCTAATAAGGAAACTAACTCATTAAAAACAATATGCAAGATAAATCATTAGTGACCATTATTTGCTTGTGTTACAATCAGGAAAAGTATGTTGTGGAGAGTTTATTTTCGGCAATAAATCAGGATTATCCTTTTATTGAAGTGATTGTTGTAGATGATTTTAGTACCGATAATTCTAAAGAAACAATTGAGAAATGGCTTATCAATTATCCTGAAGTTCAATTTATACCCAATGAAACCAATTTAGGAAGTACAAAATCCTTCAATAAAGCACTTAAGTTAGCCAAAGGCGATTATATTATTGATTTGGCTTGTGATGATGTTTTGTTGCCAAATTGCGTTTCCTCACAGTTAAAAGCTTTTCAGGAAAGTTCTTTTAAAAACTTAGGCGTTGTTTACGGAAATGCCGAATTAATTAATGATAAAGGAAATTCCTATTTTTATTATTTCCCTGTTGATTTCGATAAAAAAACAATCGAAAAAAGAGCAACCGGAGATATTTATTTGAGTGTTATTTCTGGTGGAAATAGTATTTGTTCCGTTTCATCAATGGTTAAAAAATCAGTTTTTGATACTTTGAATGGTTACGACGAAAATCTGGCTTATGAAGATTTAGATCTTTGGATTAGAGCTTCCCGGATTTATAATTTTGATTATATTGATAAAATTTTAATCAAAAAAAGGATTTCGACCACTTCTTTAGGAACTCATTTTTTCATTAAAAATGATGCGAGATCTAAGAAAATAAATTATTCGACCTATTTAATAATTCAGAAAGCAATTCGATTAAATCAATCTAAAATTGAACATAGAGCGATCCTGAAAAGAATGCATTTTGAAATGATTTTGGCTTTTAAAACAGCTGATTATTTATTGTTTTTGAAATATATTTTATTGGAAGTAAAACAAAGATTTAGAATAGTTTTCGCATAACGCAAAGATAATGGCCATAAAAATGAGAAAGCTCCAGCGGAGCAAAATGTTTATAGAAAATTATTTGATTCCGATTTAAAGCTCCAGCGGAGCGACATATTTATTATGTGTAAATTTAACATGTCACCCCGATGGGGCTTTGGAAAACACAAATTTATATTTCTATAAACATGACGTCCCTATGGGACTTTTTTAATATTACTATTAAATCAAATCATCAAAAAATCATCTAATTGTTGTTTCTCGCCTTCCCAATCCCTTGAAATATTCGATCGAATCAATTTTGCCGGAATTCCTCCAATCAAAATATTTTCTCCTAAACTTTTATAATCTTTCGTACACAAACTATTCGAGGCAATGGTACAGAAATTTGGTGTTTGTGTTCCTTTCATAATAGAAACCCTATTGCTTCCAAAATTGTAATTCCCGATAAAAATAGGAGCTGATTTTTGTAGTTTTTCGTCAGTTTGCGTATCAATTAAATCATGGAAATTGGTATCGATAATCTGAGCTTCAGAACCAAATCTTGCGTAATCACCCAGAACAATTTTTTCGGTACAAATTATTTTCCCGTTGGACGCCATTGAAGCCATATTTCCTAATTCACAAATGGCATTTTCTCCCACAAAAACAAAACAGTCTTTTCCAAATTGAAACTTACCTTTAAAAGTTAATTTTCCCAAAATGAAGATTTCAGCAATTCCTTTATGAGCCGAATTCAGTTCGTAAGGCTGACCAAAACCAATCATTCCTTTTTGAATATTTCCTTCAATCTGAATTTCTCCTTTTATCGAAGTAAATTTTACTCTTCCGTAAAAGAAAACCGGAAGCTTTCTAGCCGTTTCAAAAGGGAATTTCTTAAAATTAAAATACAGCGTTTTGATCCAGTTTACTTTGCAGTAAAACCGGAATTTATGATAAAAAGAGCGATATTTTCTATAGCTGTTCTGAATCATTATTATCTTTTTTTCGCTGAACAAATGACGTAAATATTTCGCTTACATTCATCTTTTTATTCAATTGATAAAAACTAAAAGCAAACGAAATCACAATCATTAAAAACATTAAACCGTATTTTAAAACTGGAGTTTCGATATAGCGAAGGAAAAATGTACTAAAGCAAAGCACAAAACAAACAAAATAGATTTTATAAAAATCCAAATTAAAATAGAAATCATAGCGATTTTTTGTAATGATTTTTAATCCTATAAAGTGGAATAAAAAATACAGACAAAAGCTAAATCCGAGACCTTCTAATCCGTAAAAATAATAACCTGAAACATTCATTAGTAAAGACAAAATATTAAAACCAATTGCTGTTTTAATAAACATTTTTGAATCACCTTTTGCTATCAAAATAAATCCCATGGCCCAGGAAACCGCGCGAAACAACATTCCTAAAATTCCGAAACAAACCATTGGAATAACAGCATTGAAATTAGCGCTATACATAATTGGAATTATAACCGAAATGAAAGTCAAAAACAGAACAATAATCGGCGTGATAATTATGATTGAAATGAACGCTTGTTGCATAACGATTTCCCTAACTTTCTCATTATCAAAATTAATTGAAGATAATTTAGGGAAATAATCGGTACTCATTACCGTAAAAATTATTCCGACATAAGAATTTAACAAAGTAAAACCAGCGTTGTAAAATCCGACTTGTTCTAAACCTCCATTTTTGCTAATGTAAATCTGAACCAAATACGTTGACAAAAGTGTCAAAACACTGCTTATCATCAACATAAATCCCAATTTTACAATTGATTTTCCTTCTAATAAAAGCGCCGAATTAGAAACCTTTTCCTTATCGGTTTTAAATTTATTCGAATAATAAAAAGAGAAAACTAAAGCTGATAAAGAAGCGATTATTATGGTTGGAATTATGGCATCAATTCCTAAAAAATAATACAAAGGAATCGAAAAAAGCAATCCGAATAAATTACCATATAAATTGGCTTTAGCCAGCAATTTCACTTGTCGCAAACCTTGTAAAACGGCTAATTGACCAGATGACAATTGTTTAAATAAAACCGTGACAGCAATAAATACAAAAGAATAAGTCTGACTCGAATCTCCAAAAGTCATAATACTTAATGCTTTTGACAAAAGAATCGTCAGCAACATTCCAAAAATACCGGTAAAAAAAACAATCTTTTTTACGATTTTAATGGTTTTGGAAACGGTCTTTAAATCGTCATTTTTATAATCTTCTGAGATATTTTTTACAGCACTGGTTTCGATTCCGAAGCCTGAAATACTGCTTATTACACCCAAAGTTGAATTCAGCAAAGTAATAATTCCCATTCCGGCCGGACCAATAAAAACCGCAATTAATTTGGTTCTGATAATCGAAATTAAAATATTGAAAAACTGAACGCCTCCAAAAAGTGAAGTTGTTTTTAGAATTTGCTGATATGAAGATTTGTTATCAGACACGAATTAGTATTGATTTACAATTTCAATAATAAAATCAACTTCACTTTCCGTTAAAACCGGACTCAATGGTAAACTCAAAACTTCGTTATGAATTTTCTCCGTGATTGGAAATGACAAATTATTCCATTCTAAAAAAGCTTTTTGTTTGTGTGGCGGAATTGGATAATGAATTACAGTCTGAATATTATTCTGCATTAAATATTCCTGTAAAGCTTTTCTATTTTCAGTTCTGATTACGAACAAATGAAAAACATGATTATTCGATAAATCCCAAAATGGCAATATTATTTTATCATTTTTAATTTCAGACAAATAACGTTTTGCAATAGCTCGACGTTTATTATTATCAGCATTTAAATTCGGTAGTTTCAAATTTAAAAAAGAGGCCTGAAGTTCGTCTAATCTGGAATTTACACCTACATATTCATTGTAATACTTTTGTTCAGAACCATAATTACGTAGCGCAAAAAGTACTTTCGCTAACTCTAAATCGTTTGTCGTAATCGCTCCACCGTCGCCCAGACAACCCAGATTTTTCCCCGGGTAAAAGCTATAAGCAGAAACGGATTTTAGATTGTAGATTTTAGATTTTAGATTAATTGTAGCACCGTGAGATTGTGCGCAGTCTTCTACTATTAAAAGATTATTTTTATCAGCAATCTCATTTATTTGATCCATTTCAGTTAATTGTCCGTACAAATGAACAGCTAAAATGGCTTTTGTTTTTGGTGTGATTTTCTCCTGAATCAAATCGGGATTGATGTTGTAGGTTTCTACTTTTGGCTCGACCAAAACGGGAATTAAATCGGCTTGTAAAATGGCCAATATACTGGCAATATAAGTATTTGCGGGAACTATAACTTCATCGCCTTTTTTGAGTTTTCCTAATTGAATATAACCTTTAAAAATCAATACCAGAGCATCAAATCCATTCCCAACTCCAATGCAATATTTCGTTTGATTATATTCAGCAAAAGCCTTTTCAAAAGTTTCCAATTCTTTTCCTAAAATATACCAGCCGTTTTCTAAAACCAATTTCAGTTTTTCCTGAAAAGCAGTTTCATACGGTTCGTTTATTTTTTTAAGATCCAGAAATGATATCATTTAATGCTGATTTTATAAAAATCCTGATTGTAAACAGCACAGCCTAATTCCTCTTTTTGTTGCAAAAGACCGGGATGATACCCTTTTTCATTTTCCTCATTCACAATTCCCATATCAAAAAACTTTTTGCCTTTGCGTTTGTATTTATGCATCAAATTAATGAATAAAAAATCTAGTGCTCTTACTTGTTCGCCTTTTTCTGAAGTAGCGCCGTATTGTGATTTAACCACATTTTCAGTCTCAAAAATAGTTATTCCGGCAATGATTTCATCATTTTGATAAACAGAATATTGCCTGATATTTTCAGGGAATTTGTGTTTTAATAAAGCTATTTCTTCTTTGGTATGAACCGGTTTTGCGTTGAACTTCTCCAATAATCTTGGCTCCAGAATCGTTTCCCAAAAAGGCTGAAAATCCTTTTCTTCTATAATATCCAAATCAAGATTTTCTATTCTTCTAAAATGCTTCATTTTACTTTTAGAAATATGCAAAGGCAATTGCAGATTTACTGCCAAATTCATTTCTTTTCGTTCGGGAAAGGCACCTCTTTGATGTAAAAAGAAATCAATTTCCTGATTTCCCTTCGAAAAATAAAAACTCGGAATGGGTTTATAATGAAAAACTTCTATTGAATTTTCCTTTAAAAAAGATAAAATTTCATCTAAGAGTAACTCGACTTTTTCTGCCTTTAATTTAGACGTAAAAAGTAAACCTCCGTAAGTTAATCCTTGGTGCGAATAGACTGATTTCCCTTTAATATTGGCCGGCAAAACTGCTTTTAGTTTCTCATTTTCAAAAACCAAAAGCGAAAAATCTTCAAAACGATCCTTGTGATATTCCATAAAATCACGATGAAACAAAAACGTAGCATTTTTGGCCAGAGCGACAAAATCGTTCCAGATGGCATAATCGTTTTCATCGTATTTTTTTATAGAGAATTCACTCATTTTCAAATCCAGTTAATTATTTCTTCAAGTGGAAAAATAGCCACGAATTCACGAATTTTTATTTGTTTCCTGGTTAATAAAATTCGTGAATTCGTGGCTAAAAATCTTCAATTATTATTTTATAAAATCTTATTTATGACTGAATGCCGGTAAGTACCATTTGAATTTTACCGCCAGCAAACGTACGGTAATTATAACAAGCGAAGTCAGTAAATACAAAACATCATTATCTAAATTCAGGGTTTTTAATGCAAAAAACACGATTCCACCAAAAATGCAGATTGTTGCGTAGATTTCTCTTCTAAAAATGGTTGGAATTTCGGTACATAAAATATCCCGAATTACACCCCCAAAACAAGCTGTCATGGTTCCTAAAGCGATGCAAATTACAGGATGTAATCCTTTTGAAATACCTTTTTCCAATCCAATTAAAGTAAAAACGCCCAGTCCGATTGTATCGAATAAAAACAGTGACGTTCTTAACTTTTCAAACTTTTTACGAAAAAGGATCGCAAGAAAAAAACCTAAAATAATCACATACACATATTGCAAATCTTTCATCCAGCCCACCGGTGTTCTGCCAATCAAAACATCACGTAACGTTCCGCCACCAACAGCTGTCACAAAAGCAATAATAAAAACCCCAAACGGATCCAGTTTTTTATGCATTGCCGTTAAAGCCCCAGACATGGCAAAAGCCATTGTCCCGATAATATCTAGTAAGTGAAACATTTTTTTTAGGTTCAAAGGTTCAAAGATGCAGAGGTGCAAAGGTTATTTTCTTGCTTCTTGCTTCTTCCCTCTTTATTCTTTATTCTATTCTCTTTACGCTTTATTCTTAAATCTATTTCTTAGTATAAATCGGGCTTCTTTTCAATAAATACGTAATCGAATCGATCCAGCTGTCTTTCAAATTAAGGAAAGGTTTACGGGTTTGCGAGTAAATTTTGGTAGTACTTTTGTACATATCAAAATATACATTGTAGTAATAATACATTTGTGTATTAGCCGTTGTAGTCGAATAATCGTTCGATTTTACCTTTTTATCGTTATTGCTCCATGTTGTACTTCCGCTTCCGTAAGTCGATGCGGTTGAACTTGTTGACATTGTGTATGAAATTTTTGCCGCAATGATATTATCAACTCCCAGAATTTTTTCGAGATCGGCAATTGGCGTTTCGTCGATATTATGGTGATCAATTCCAGCTTGATGCAATAAACTATTTGTCGTTCTAAGATCCTGAACCGTTAGCGGAAAAATGTTTGCCGATTTATCCAGCAATTTGTTATACATGTCATTTTGGGCGAATTTAGACATATCTTCAGAACTTTGCATATTATCCGAATTTACATAAGGAACTGGGAGCACAGCAATTGTGTTTGGTTTCATTTCTGCAACACTAATTGGGCCTGGAGCCGATGGTATATAAGTGCTTCCTGCCGAAACATCAAAAGTCTGCGAACGACCACTCGCAAAATCTATTCTGGCAATTTGGGAAACATCCAATGAAATTTGAATCGTTTCTCCCGGTAAAGAATATTCAACCGATTGGTCAGATATTTTTGAGATTGTTCCTTCTATAATAGTATAATCTCTTTTAATAATTTTATCCAGTTTTTTTCCGCCTTGAGCGAAACCAAAAACGGACACAAACAACATTAACAATAGAGCAATAACTTTCTGTATTTTCATGGCATTTAGATTAAATTAAATTTGAAAAATTTATGTTATACACAAAGTTAAGAAATCATCTTACAAAAACCATTATAGATTACAAATAAGAATAAGATTTTTCAGGAGCCGGTTCCTGCTGTTCCTTCCAATCTTTTGTGCCTCCCGATAGCTATCGGGACCGGCACAAAAGGATTTTCCCTCCCATCAGGGCTAGGGCACTCATTTTCAAAAGAAAAAAAACCACAAAATAAAAGCAAAAAACCTTAGAACCTTAGTTCCTCAGAATCTTAGCCCCTCAGAGTTACATATTCTGAGTATAATAATTATAGTCTTTCAAGACTACCCGAATAAAGTCGCTATTATCGCCAGATTGATTTTTAATTCCGGTAACGCTTTCAATTTTGGCAACCAGCTTATAAATGATTTCATGATCGTTTTTCCTAACTGCTTTCTGAAATGTTTCTTTAATGATTCGCATATCATTATCAGATAATTTAATGACCAAAGGATAAGTTGGCACATATGAAGTTCCTATTTCTTCGAGGATCGTATGGCTTATATTAATTCTGTTTTTTAAAGTAATAACAGCTGTTCCCGCTGCCATATCGCCTAATCGCTGCGACTTTTTACTTGTAACTATCGACACTAAAGCAACTGCTCCGCCCATAATTGAAAAATCAACCAATCTAAAAAACCAACGAATAAAATAATCTCCAAAACCGGCCTGGTAACCATCAATTTTAACCACTTTTATCTTAAATAGTTTTTTACCAAAAGTTTGTCCTTCAAAAACACTTTCTAAAGTGATCGTATACACCAAAATCGGGAAACTGATAATAAAAACCACGGCTCTAATCGACCAGCTATCTAATGAATCGAATACTCTTTCAATATGAAAAAAATAAAAAAGCACCAATCCAACAACCAATAAATAAGATAATTTGATGATCAAATCAATAAAATAAGAGCCCAATCGCTCGCCAACAGAGGCAGCGATAAAATTTATTTTAACATTTTGTGTTGTGTTAATAGATAATTCTGACATATTTTATATTTTAGCCTGTAATGAGAGAAGTTGCCTTCATAAAACAAAATAAAGAAAAATGGCTGGAGTTTGAGCTCGCTATTTTTGGTAAAGCTAAAAAAAATCCTGATGAGTTAGCAAATTTGTACATTCAAATGATGAATGACCTTGCGTATGCGCAAACTTATTATCCTAAAAGTAAAACGGTTATTTACTTAAATCATCTTGCTTCTCAGATTTATCAAAAAATTTATAAAACGAAACGAACTGAAAAAAATCGAATTGCAGAATTCTTTGTGACCGAAGTTCCGTTACTTGTTTACGAATATAGAAGATACTTGGTGTACGCTTTTGTCTTCTTTTTTGCTTTCGTTGCGATTGGCGCTATTTCTGCCCGCTATGATCCTGATTTTGCCCGATTAATTATGGGCGATGATTATGTGAATATGACTTTAGAAAACATTAAAAAAGGAAACCCAATGGCAGTTTACGGATCTTCAGCCAATTGGGGAACTTTTATTGGCATTACGGTTAACAATATTCAAGTGGGTGCTGCCTGCTATTTCTATGGCATTTTTGGCGGACTTGGTACTTTTTATTATTTACTGCAAAACTGTATTATGCTGGGTTCTTTTCAGTATTTTTTCTTTGAACATGGTGTTTTCTGGAAGAGTGTTCGCGGTATCTGGATTCATGGTTCTATGGAAATTTTCGCTATTGTAATTGAGTCGGCAGCGGGATTTATTTTTGGAGCTTCAATACTTTTTCCAAAGACTTTTTCAAGATTAAATTCTTTTAAAATCGGATTTAAAAACAGTTTCAAAATCTACCTAAGCACGCTTCCGTTTACGTTTATGGCCGGTTTTCTGGAAGGTTTTATTACACGATATTCTATCGACATGCCTATTTGGTTAAGCATTCTTATAATACTAGCAACCTTGAGTTTAATCTCCTATTATTATTTAGTTTATCCTTTTATAGTGCACAAAAAAGTACAACAATTATCAGCCAAATTGACTTAACCGAATCCAATAATGAAGAACATCTTTCTTATTTTATCGTTCTTTTTTTGCTTTAGTATCTCACATGCTCAGGATACTTTGGCGGAAGCCGAACTTCCAAAAGTGGCTACTATAAAATACACTGAAAAAGACATTCAGATTGATTCAGATACAATTGAAGCCAAAACATTCCCTAAAAACTTCAAAAAAAAATATACGGATCCAGAGTTTAATTATGAACCAAAAGCGCCCGAAAGAAGTATTTGGGATAATATTAAAGAGTGGATTGCCAATTTTTTGAGGAAGATTTTCTCTTTCAGTGATGCAAAAACGTCTATCACTGTTACCGTTATTATATTGAGAGTGTTGGCAGTTTTGGTCATTATTGTAGTTATTTATTTAATCGTAAAAGCTTTAATCAATAAAGAAGGGCAATGGATTTTTGGAAAAAATGCTAATAAAAGAACCGTTCAGTATTCTGATATCGAAAAGAATATTCATTTACTTGATTTTAAAAAATTAATACAGGAAAGTATTCAAAACGGAGAAAAAAGACTTGCCATTAGGTACTATTATCTTTGGTTATTAAAAGTAATGGCACAAAATAATTACATCGAATGGGATATCGAAAAAACCAATTCTGATTATTTATACGAACTAAAAAGTCCCGTTTACAGAGAAGATTTTACCTATCTCTCCTACTTGTATAATTATATTTGGTATGGTGAATTTGAAATTGACGAAACAACTTTTACAAAAGCTGAAAACCGCTTTAAGAAATCTATAAAAACTTTTAGCAATGAATAAATCGATCAAAATTTATATCGCTATTCTGGTTTTTGTTTTAGCCTTAATTCTAATTTCAGACCGCGATCAGAAAAAACCAATCGACTGGCGTCCTACATTTTCTGTGCACGACAAAATTCCCTACGGATTGTATATTTTGAACAACGAAATTAAACCTCTTTTAAAAAATCATAAAATTGAAAGGATAGCCGATGTAACGCCATATGAATTTTTGGATTCTAAATACGATGCCGATACTTTGGTAGAGAATTACAAAATCGAAGGTACTTTTTTAAGTATTGCCGATGTTGAGAATATTGACGAACAGTCGGTTAAAGAACTTTTTTATTTTGTTTCACACGGAAATAATGCTTTTTTAAGCATGCGAACATTTCCTGAAGCCTTAATGGATAGCCTCAAAATTGATACAAAATATGAATTTCACGAGCCAAAAAACAATACAATCTGGATGGCAAATAAGAACGTAAGTTCTAAAAAATATGTTTTCCAACAAGCTGTAGAAGATTATTTTTCTAAAATTGATACTGCAAACACAACCGTTTTAGGATATCAAAGCAATCAGAAAAAAGAGAAACACATCAATTTTATAAAGATCCCTTACAAACAGGGTAATTTTTATCTTCACACGCAGCCAGCCGCTTTTACGAACTTTCATTTATTAAAAAAAGACCATTTTCAATATGCTGAAAACGTATTGTCATACATACCAAAAGGCGATGTTTTTTGGTATACCAAATTGCAAAACGATAAATCGATATCTCATTCTCCTTTGCGTTACATTCACAGTCAGCCGGCATTAAAATGGGCCTGGTATTTGAGCTTAATCGGAATTTTAATTTTTATTATTTTTAATGCCAAACGAAAACAAAGAATTGTCCCGATAGTAAAACCTTTGCCTAATTTAACCGTTGAGTTTACCAAAACGATCGGTAATTTATATTATCAGGAAGGCGATCATGAGAATCTGATAGATAAAAAAATCATTTATTTTCTCGAGAAAATCAGAAATGAATATCTTATTGACACAACAAAATTGGATGATGTTTTTATTCAAAAGCTACATCATAAAACAGGAAAAGATATTGCAGATATTCAGGAATTGGTTTTTCTGATTAACGAGCATCGAAATAGTTATCACGGAAGTCTCGAAGAAGATTTAATCAGAATTAATAACGCAATCGAGAAAATTTTACATTAGAAAAAAATATTTGCCACAGATTTAATGATTTTCACAGATTAAAGTAAAAAATAATTATTTAATCCTTTATCCCGATAGCTATCGGGAGCGGCACAGAAAAATAACTAAAACTCAACAAAAGAAAACATAGTAAATCATGGACGATATCAACACCCCAGAAACCGAAATCACAAATGAAAATGTGAATTTTGAAACCAGAATAAATTTAGCACCGCTTTTGGAGCATGTAAATGCAATTAAAACAGAATTGGAAACGGTGATTGTAGGGCAGCAAAAAATGATCGATCAGCTTTTGGTTGCTTTTTTATCAAACGGACATGTTTTATTGGAAGGTGTTCCGGGCGTTGCCAAAACTATTACGGCCAAACTATTATCAAAAACCTTAAATATTGGCTTTAGCCGAATTCAGTTTACACCAGATTTGATGCCGTCAGATATATTGGGAACTTCCATTTTCAATTTAAAAAGCTCTGAATTTGAATTCAAAAAAGGACCAATTTTCTCTAATCTAATTTTGATAGATGAGATCAACCGTGCTCCTGCCAAAACGCAGGCTGCGCTTTTTGAAGTTATGGAAGAACGCCAGATTACAATTGATGGTTCGGCATTTCAATTGGAAACTCCGTTTTTGGTTATTGCCACACAAAATCCAATTGAACAGGAAGGAACGTATCGTTTACCTGAAGCGCAATTAGACCGTTTTTTATTCAAAATTACTATCGATTATCCAAAATTAGACGAAGAAATTCTAATAATTCAGAGAGAACATTTATTGCAGAATCACGGAAAATTGGAAGCGATTAAAACGATACTTTCTGCTGAAGAAATAAAACAGTATCAAGGTTTAGTAAAACAAATTAGAGTCGAGCAAAATCTTTTGGAATATATCGCCAGAATCGTGGTTAATACAAGAGAAAATGCCTTTTTGTACTTAGGGGCTTCACCTCGTGCCTCAATCGCAATTTTAAATGCATCCAAAGGTTTTGCAGCCATTCGTGGTCGCGACTTTGTAACTCCGGAAGATGTTAAAGAAGCGGCAATTCCGGTTTTACAACACCGTGTCATTGTAACTCCTGAACGTGAAATGGAAGGTATTACAAGCTCTGAAATCATCAGGCAAATTCTTGAAACGGTTGAGATACCGAGATAAATATTAGTTTTCAGTCACAGTCTCAGTTTTCAGTGCTAACTACAACTAAAAACTGTGACTGAGACTAAAAACTGAGACTGAGACTGAGACTGAAAACTGAGACTGAAAACCGCGACTGTAAACTAAATAAAAAATGAAATTCATCAAAAGCCTTTATCTCAATAACTTCTTTTTCTATATCCTTTTAGGCATTATAGGAATGTTTGTTTGTGCTTTTATTTTTCCGAATTTATACAACGGCGTTTGGTTTATTATTTTGGTTTTAAGCACGTTTTTGGGTCTCGATATAGTACTTTTATATTTATCAAAAGGAATTGAAGCTTCTAGAAAAACACCGGAAAAACTTTCAAACGGAGATTTGAATCCTATTCAGATTACGATTAAAAATGGTTATACTTTTCCGATTTCGATTAAGATTATTGATGAAATTCCGTTTCAGTTTCAGGTACGTGATTTCAAAATAGTAAAAACGATTCCGGCTTCTGCCCAAAAAGAATTGGGTTATGATTTGCGTCCAACAGAACGCGGTGAATATTACTTTGGAAATTTAAACGTCTATGTTTCTTCTCCTTTAAAATTAATTTCCAGAAGATTTACTTTCGATAAAGATCAAATGGTTCCGACTTATCCTTCGTATATCCAATTGAAGAAATATGATTTGCTGGCTTTTTCGAATAATTTGTATCAATACGGAATCAAGAAAATTCGTCGTATTGGTCATACAATGGAATTTGAACAAATCAAGGAATATGTTCAGGGAGATGATTTGAGAACGATAAACTGGAAAGCGACTGCTAAGAAAAACTCGCTGATGGTCAACCAATTTCAGGACGAAAAATCGCAATCGGTTTATATGGCAATTGACAAAGGCCGTGTGATGCAAATGCCTTTTGATGGTCTAAGCTTATTGGATTATGCCATCAATTCTACACTTGTTTTATCAAATGTTATATTGAAAAAGCAAGACAAAGCCGGAATTTTTGCTTTCTCCAAAAAAGTAGAAAACAGAGTTTTTGCAGAAAGAAGATCTTCGCAAATGCAAAAAATTCTGGAGACTTTATACAACATCAAAACTGATTTTTTTGAAAGCGATTACAGCCGATTGTATGTTGACATAAAGAAAAACATCAATCAGAGAAGTTTGATTATTTTGTATACTAATTTCGAAACAATGGACGGTTTAAACAGGCAATTACCTTATTTAAAAGGAATTGCAAAAAGCCATTTATTAGTTGTCGTTTTCTTTAGCAATACCGAATTGAATGCAATTATCAACAAAAAAACAGACACTATTCAGGAAATTTACGATAAAGTCATAGCCGAAAAATTCATGTTCGAAAAACGCTTAATCGCCAATGAATTGAAGAAATACGGAATACATTCGGTTCTGACACAGCCAGAGAATTTAACTTTAGATGCTATTAATAAGTATTTGGAGATTAAGGCGAGAGGAATTTTATAGAGTGTGAAATGTATTTTGTGAAATGTAAAATGCTCATTACGAAAATTAGCCACGAATTCACGAANNGAATTCGTGGCGAAAAAAAACTTTGAACCTTTGCTTATGAACCTATACAACTTAAAAAAAAGGTTCATTTAAATTTTAATTAATTCTCAAAGTTGATTACTTAAACGATAATCATTAAAAGACTTTCTTTTAGCTTTTATTAATTTATGGTTACATTACGTTATCACGTAAAAATGGATTAATTAAATTAAGTAGTTTTGAAAAATTTAAAATCAATCCTGTAATTTTAAACTAATAAAAAATGAAAAAAGTAACTCTAATTCTGTTCATTTTATTAAGCTGGAAATCTATAGCACAAAAAACAGAAAACATCATCATCATTACCACAGACGGTTTTAGATGGCAGGAAGTCTTTAAAGGAATGGATCCGGCAATTGCCAATGATAAAAAATTCAATCAGGGAGACAGTACTTATATTTATAAGAAATATTCAAGTACCGATTTTAAAGAAAGTCGTAAAAAATTAATGCCTTTTTTATGGTCAGAAATTGCTTCGAAAGGGCAAATTTATGGTAATCGCGATCTTGGCAATAAAGTAAACGTATCCAATCCTTATTGGTTCAGTTATCCCGGATATAGTGAAATTATGACCGGAAATGTTGATGTAGCTATTAATTCGAATGGTTATAAGGCTAATCCAAATGTAAATATTTTAGAATTTCTAAACCAACAGCCAAAGCTTAAAGGTAAAACAGCTGCTTTTGGTGCCTGGGATGCTTTTGACCGGATTTTGAACGAAGAAAGAAGCGGTTTTCCGGTTATCTCTGCCTTTGATAATGTTGGAGGTAACAAACCTACAGCGGCTCAAAAGTTATTAAATGATATGCGTAATAATTCCTTTAAACCTTTTCATGAAGAGGAATGTCAGGATGTTTTTACACATTATCAGGCTTTGGACGAACTTAAAACCAAGAAACCAAAAGTGCTTTATATCGCCTACGGAGAAACGGACGAATGGGCGCATCACGGACATTACAGATCCTATCTTGACGCTGCCAACCAGGTTGATAAATGGATCAAAGAAATCTGGGATTTCGTGCAAAATGATCCGCAGTACAAAAACAAAACGACCTTACTAATCACTGTAGATCACGGTCGTGGCGACAAAACAAAAGCACAATGGACTGATCATGGTGCTGATGTTGTAGGTGCCTCCGAAATTTGGTTCGCTGCCATTGGACCAGAAATTGCAGCAAAAGGCGAAATTAAAACCGATTCTCAATGGTATCAAAAACAATTTGCACAAACCATTGCAAAAATTATGGGATATAATTTTACCACAACACATCCTGTGGCCAATGAAATTCCGGAATTACTCCAAAAATAAATTTAACAACCCTAAATAATTAACCAACTAAACCAACCAAAACCAATGAAAAAAATTCTGCTAAGTCTTTTTTTATCAATTCTTTTTGTTCCGAAGATAATGGCTCAGGCCGATACAACCGCAGCCTATTATGAAAAAATTGATCAATCCCTAAAGTATGAAACCGGAAAAATCACTTTATCTGAGGGAGAAGGAATATTAAATGTTCCCAAAGGATTTAAGTTCTTAAATGGAGAACAAACACAGCATGTTGTAGGCGATTTATGGGGGAATCCCAAAGATGAATCCATTTTAGGAGCACTCGTGCCAGACGGCAAAGGCGTAACACACAGCAATAGCTGGATGTTTGTAATTAGCTATCAAGGTGATGGTTTTGTAAAAGATGACGACGCAAACGATATTGACTATGATGATTTACTAAAAACCATGCAAGAAGACACAAAAACGACAAGTGAAGAAAGAAAAAAAGCTGGTTTTGAAGAAGTTCAAATAGTGGGCTGGGCATCAAAACCTTATTATGATACTAATTTAAAAGTATTACACTGGGCAAAAGAGTTGAAATTTGGTCAAAATCCTTCTAATACCCTGAACTATGATTTGAGAGTTTTAGGACGAAAAGGAATGTATAATATATCTGCGGTTGCAAACATGAGCGAACTTGCAGAAGTAAAAGCCAGTATTCCCGGAATTCTGAAAAGTGTAGAATTTAATGACGGACATAAATATTTAGACTTTGACGCAGATACTGATACCGTGGCTGCATGGACCATTGGAGGTTTAGTAGCTGGAAAAGTTTTGGCAAAAGTGGGCTTCTTTGCTATTTTGGCAAAATTTGGTAAAGTCATTGTTGTGGGTCTTATTGCAGCATTTGCTGGTCTTAAGAAATTCCTTTTTGGTAAAAAAGATCAGGTCATGACAAAACCAAAAGAAGAGGAAGAACTTGTAGAAGAAACAGCATCTACTGAGGAATAGATTGTTTTTTTGCCACTAATTTGCTTCGCCTATTCGCTATCGCTCGAGTCACGAATTTTCACGAATTAGTATTTTGCATTTAAGCCGAATAAAAAATTCATGAAAATTCGTGAAATTTGTGGCAAACTTTTTTTTTCAAAAGCTTTGAACCTCTGCACCTATGAACCTTTGCACCTTTTTAAAAAAATTCTCAGTACCTTAGCACCTCAGAACCTAAGTACCTTCAGAAAAAAATGAAACAAATCACTTCCATTCAAAATCCGTTTATAAAATCACTTGTTTTACTGCAGGAAAAAGCAAAAGCCCGCAAACAAACCGGAACATTTTTGATTGAAGGTTTACGAGAAATTTCAATCGCATTAAAAGGAGGTTACGAATTAGAAACCGTTTTGTTTTTACCCGAATTAGTAACTGAAAACCAAATTAATAAATTGGTTAATACGTCTGTTCAATTAATAGAAATCAACAAAGAAGTCTATCAAAAACTGGCTTATCGCGATACAACCGAAGGAATTTTGGCTGTAGCCAAAACCAAATCCATGCAATTATCTGATTTAAAACTATCTGATAATCCATTAATTTTAGTGGCTGAAGCACCTGAAAAACCAGGCAATATAGGAGCACTTTTGCGTACTGCTGATGCTGCCAACCTTGATGCAGTTTTAATCGCCAATCCAAAAAGTGATTTATACAATCCAAATATTGTGCGTTCAAGCGTGGGTTGCTTGTTTACCAATCAAATTGCAACCGGAACCACAGACGAAATCATTGCTTTTTTGAAAGAAAAAAAGATTGATTTTTATTGCGCCACTTTACAAAACTCAACCTCTTATCATACCCAAAATTTCACTACTGCCACAGCTTTAGTTGTCGGTACCGAAGCCACCGGATTAACACAAGAATGGCGCGATGCAGCTACGCAAAACATTATTATTCCGATGCAGGGCGAAATCGACAGTATGAACGTTTCGGTTGCAGCTGCGATTTTAATTTTTGAAGCCAAACGTCAAAGAGGATTTAACTAAAAACCAAAATACCATCTACTTATGAACTACAAATTATCTCTTTTTGCCTTATTATTTAGTTTCTCCCTTTCGGCACAAATTACGAATCCTGAAGTAGATGAATTGGTCAATCGTACCATAAAAGCCTTTGATGTTCCCGGGATTGCGGTAGCAATTGTTAAAGATGGAAAAGTGGTTTTGGCAAAAGGATATGGTGTAAAATCAATTTTAACAAATGAAAAAGTTGATGCTAACACCCTTTTCGGAATTGCATCTAACAGTAAAGCTTTTACAACTGCTGCACTTGCCATGCTAGTTGATGAAGGCAAAATAAAATGGGATGATAAAGTGATAAAATATCTTCCGGATTTTAAAATGTATGATGAGTATGTTACAAACGAGTTTACAATTCGTGACCTATTAACGCACAGAAGTGGTCTCGGACTTGGAGCAGGAGATTTAATGATCTGGCCTGACGGAAGCGATTTTAAAGCCGCTGATATTGTTCATAATTTAAGATATTTAAAACCGGTTTCCAGCTTTAGAACCAAATACGATTATGATAATTTGATGTACATCATTGCCGGTGAAATTGTTCACGTTGTAAGCGGACAAACCTGGGCTGATTTTGTTGAAACACGCATTATGAAACCATTAGAAATGGACAAAAGTGTGGCTTCTGTAAAACGTTTAAAAGATACTTCTAATGTTATTACGCCTCATGTTCCGATTGATGGAAAATTAAAAACTATCAAACGTTATGAAAATAACCTTTTTGATGGAGCTGCCGGAATTTACTCCAGTGTAAATGATTTGAGCAAATGGGCGATTTTACAAATTAATAACGGAAAATATGGTGATAACAAACAGCTTTTTTCAGAGAAAGAACACGATGAAATGTGGCAATTGCAAACCATTATTCCAACTAAAACAAGACCTCCTTACAATACCCATTTTTCAGGTTATGGTTTAGGCTGGTTTTTAAGTGATGTAAAAGGATACAAACAAGTTTCGCATACTGGAGGTCTGGAAGGAAACGTGACACAAACAACTTTAATTCCGGAAATTGGTTTGGGAATTATTGTTTTAACCAATCAACAATCCGGAGCCGCATTTAGTGCCATTACGAATACCATTAAAGACAGTTATTTAGGTCTTAAATCGGATGATTATGTGACGGTTTACAGCAATCGAACGAAAGCCAATGAAGCATCTGCTGATAAAGTAACCGATGAAGTTTGGGCAACTGTTGCCAAAAACAAAAAGGACAAATTAAAAACTGATTTTTCTAAAATTACAGGAACTTACAAAGACAATTGGTTTGGAGAAATTACACTCACAGAGAAAAAAGGGAAACTATATTTTGCCTCAAAACGTTCTTCTCAACTAGCTGGAGAAGTATTTTTCTATAAAGAGGGCAACTATGTGGTAAAATGGAACAATGCTTTTTTCCATGCCGATGCGCATCTACTATTTAAATATGATGAAAGCGGAAAAGTGATCAACTTAAAAATGCTACCAATTTCTGAGTTAACTGATTTTAGTTACGATTTTCAGGATTTGGATTTTTCAAAAGAATAGTTTTAGGTTTTAGGTTTTAGATTTTAGATTTTAGATTTTAGATTAAATTCTACGAATTTAATTTTCAAAGAAACAGCTCTTGCCCAAATTCAGACTATTAAAAAATCCAAAATTTTAGTTGATTTTACATTCAAAAAATCTAAAATCTAAAATCACAAATCAGCAATCTAAAACCTTGCGTATATTCAAACTAATGCTTATTTTTAGTACTTGAACTATGCCGTTATGATAGAAATAGATATTGAAAAAGAAAACAAAGCGATTGCGCAGGAATACAAAGAATTACTTCGAATAAGTTACCAGACTTTAACACCCGCTGATAAAAAACTAATCCGGAAAGCATTTGATGTGGCCGTTGACGCCCACAAAGAACAAAGACGCAAATCTGGCGAAGCGTATATCTTTCATCCTATTGCAGTTGCAAAAATTGTTGCCTCTGAAATTGGTTTGGGAGCGACGTCTATCGCCGCGGCCTTATTGCACGATGTTGTTGAAGATACTCCAATGACTGTTGAAGATATTGAACGTTTATTCAACCCGAAAGTAGCACAATTAGTTGAAGGTCTGACTAAAATTTCGCTGGTTCAAAAAGACTTAAATGCCTCTATGCAGGCTGAGAATTTCAGAAAAATGATCCTCACACTGAACGATGATGTTCGTGTTATCCTTATTAAATTGGCCGACCGTCTTCATAATATGCAGACAATGGACTCAATGGTGGAATACAAACAAACAAAAATCGCTTCAGAAACTTTATATATTTATGCCCCTCTCGCCCATCGTTTGGGACTTTATAACATTAAAACGAAGCTAGAAGATTTAGGTTTAAAATATACAGAACCTGCTGTTTACAATGATATTGTAAGCAAAATCAGAGAAACAAAAGAAGAACAGGATGCTTACATTAAAGATATTTCAGATGTTTTGAAAAAATCTTTAGACAATGAAGAAATCGATTATATCATAAAAGGACGCCCGAAATCTATTTATTCTATTCGCCGAAAAATGCGTGCGCAAAACGTGAGTTTTGATGAAGTATACGACAAATTCGCGCTTAGAATCGTTTACAAAGCAGATCCGCATGATGAAAAGTTTGTGGCCTGGAAAATCTATTCGATTGTAACAGATCACTACAGACCAAGCCCGAGTCGTTTGCGCGACTGGATTTCATCTCCAAAATCAACTGGTTATGAGGCTTTGCACATTACCGTTATGGGACCAAAAGGTCGTTGGGTTGAAGTTCAGGTTCGAAGTGAGCGTATGGATGAAATTGCCGAAAAAGGTTACGCAGCACACTACAAATACAAAAACGGTGCAACAGAAGAAAGTGGATTGGATGTCTGGTTAAACCTTCTGCGTGAAGCACTGGAAAATCAGGAAACCAATGCCGTTGATTTTGTGGAAGATTTTAAAATGAATTTGTATTCAAAAGAAATCTTTGTCTTTACACCAAAAGGAGAAATAAAATCACTGCCAAAAGGTGCTACTTCTTTAGATTTTGCTTTTAGTATTCACTCTGAAATTGGAATTAAAACCAGAGGAACTCGTGTAAACGGACGTTTGGTTCCGTTAAATCACGAACTAAAAAGTGGTGATCAGGTAGAAGTTATTACTTCTGCCAACCAAAAACCAACGGTAAACTGGCTGGAATATGTAACAACATCACGCGCCAAAAATAAAATTAAAAACGTTCTCAACGAAAACACCAAAAAAATTGCCGAGGAAGGAAAAGAACTACTTACCCGAAAATTAAAACACCTTAAAATAACCATCAGCGAACAGGTTATCAATGAACTGGTAAACTTCTTTAAACTAAAAACTAGTCTGGATTTATTTTACAGAGTTGGAATTGGTGCCATTGAAAATCAGCAGCTAAAAGATTATGCTGCTCAAAAAAGCAACTCGATTATCAATTTCTTTAAAAATAAAATTAAAAGAAATAAGGATACCGCAGACGAGGATATTCATAAACCAGTCATCAGCAGTAATTATGACATGCTGGTTTTTGGAACAGAACATGATAAGCTCGATTACAAACTTTCGCAATGTTGCAACCCAATTCCGGGTGATGATGTTTTTGGTTTTGTAACGATCAACGAAGGAATTAAAGTACATAAAAAAGACTGCCCAAATGCCATCGGAATGCAGTCTAATTATGCGTACCGAATCATGAGCGCGAAATGGATCGACTCTTCTCAGGAAGAATTCAAAGCCATTATCAATATCACAGGAATGGATGTTTTAGGACTTACCAATCAATTGACAAGAGTTATTTCAAACAATATGAGCGTCAATATTCAGAGTATTTCTTTGAGTACTGATGCCGGAATTTTCCATGGACAGATTGCGGTAATTGTTAAAAACAATACGATTCTGAAGAAAATGATCAATGCAATAAAAAAAATTGATGGGGTTGATAAAGTAACACGAGAATATAGAACCTAAATTCTAACAAAATTTAATCAAAATGCAAATAGTGCTTTAATTATGGAAAACGAAATTTTAGAAATTCCCAAAATACATTTTGATAAAAAGGGAGCACTTTTAATTGTTGCTTCGGAAACTTCTTCAAAAGATGATTTTGATTTTTTTCAGGGAAAATCCATTATTCGGAACAAAAAATTAAAAAGCAGATTTACAAATTGTACCGAATGGATCGAATTTCCATCCACTCAGGAAATGTATAAGATTTTGAATGGCATTGGCAATATCGATAATTTCCTTGCCACTTTTGATGGCGAACCTTTTGAAGGCATGACAGTTCGATTATTTAATCCGAAAACAAAATTGTGGAGTATCTATTGGGCTGATTCAACTTCAGGGACATTAGACAGACCGGTGGTTGGTTCATTTGAAAATAAAGTGGGGCACTTTTTCTCCCAGGATATTTTTGAAGGTAAAAATGTATTACAAGTATTTCGTTGGGATGCCAGAGATGAAAACAATCCCGTTTGGAGTCAGGCAATGTCTGATGATCAAGGAAAAAACTGGGAATGGAACTGGTACATGTACATGTCAAAAACCAACTAAAAATTTGTTAGTTTTATCATAAATAAAAATAATTATGTTAATTAAGTTCTTTTGGGTTTCGTAAAAATTATTAGTATAAAAGCCTGTATTTATTGCATTATTATTAATCAAATCGCGATTCGAACGTTAAACTTTAAACCCGAAACTTTTATTCATTAAAAATAAAAAATTATCTTTGCCGGATATGACACTCATTTCAACTGACAACACTAAGAATCAAGAAATTGTAAAAAATGTTTTTACAATGTATCTTGAACAAAAAGGGCATCGCAAAACTCCTGAGCGTTATGCTATACTTCAGGAAATTTACGATAGCGAAGAGCATTTTGATATAGAAAACCTTTATATCAAGATGAAAAACAAAAACTATCGTGTGAGTAGAGCAACTTTATACAACACGATCGAGTTATTGTTAGACTGCGCTTTGGTTAGAAAACATCAATTTGGACAAAATCAGGCTTACTACGAAAAATCATATTTTGACAAACAGCACGATCATATTATTATGACCGATTCTGGCGAAGTAATTGAATTTTGCGATCCAAGAATTCAAACCATCAAAAAAACAATCGAAGAAATATTTGATATCGAAATTACGAATCATTCACTTTATTTCTACGGTAACAAAAAGCAAAAACAATAATCCGGAAAGGGAATTATTCAAAAAAATAAAAAAAAGAAAATTAACTACATTAATCAGTAGGGCAACTCAAATTGCCTCAACGCAAATTAAAACAGAATGACCGTAGATTTATTACTAGGATTACAATGGGGAGATGAAGGTAAAGGGAAAATTGTTGACGTTCTTACCTCAAATTATGATATTATTGCACGTTTTCAAGGAGGACCAAATGCAGGACATACATTAGAATTTGACGGAATTAAACACGTACTGCGAACCATTCCTTCAGGGATTTTTCATAAAAATTCAATTAATATTATCGGAAATGGTGTTGTAATTGACCCGGTAGTTTTTCAAAAAGAAATCGAAGGTTTAGCCAAATTTAACCTTGATATCAAAAGTAAATTAATCATTTCAAGAAAAGCACATTTAATTTTACCAACGCACCGTTTGTTAGATGCAGCTTCTGAAGCATCAAAAGGAAAAGCGAAAATTGGTTCTACATTAAAAGGAATTGGTCCAACTTACATGGACAAAACGGGTAGAAATGGATTACGCGTTGGAGATGTTGAACTTGAGGATTTTAAAGAACGTTACAGAGCATTAGCAGACAAACATGAAGCAATGATTGCTTTTTATGATGTTGCTATTCAATATAACTTAGCTGAACTTGAAAAAGAGTTTTTTGAAGCTATCGAAGAATTAAAAAAATTAGATTTTATTGACAGTGAAGAATACATGTACCAGGCTCAAAAAGCAGGTAAATCTATTTTATGCGAAGGTGCTCAGGGATCTTTATTAGATGTTGATTTTGGAACTTACCCGTTCGTAACTTCATCAAACACTACTGCTGCAGGAGCGTGTACTGGTTTAGGAATTGCTCCTAATAAAATCAAAGAAGTTTACGGAATTTTTAAAGCTTATGTTACACGTGTTGGTAGCGGACCTTTCCCAACGGAACTTTTTGACGAAGTTGGTGCTACAATGGCAAGAGTTGGAAACGAATTTGGATCTGTTACAGGAAGACAAAGACGTTGTGGATGGCTAGACTTAGTAGCTTTAAAATATGCTGTACAGGTTAACGGTGTTACACAATTAATGATGATGAAAGGTGATGTTCTTTCAGGATTCGAAACTTTAAAAGTTTGTACTGAATACAATTACAAAGGACAAATTATTTCTCACTTTCCTTATAACATCGAGCCAGAAAATGTAACTCCTGTTTATAAAGAGTTTAAAGGATGGCAAGCGGACTTAACAGGATTGACTACTTATGAGCAATTACCTACAGAGTTAAAAGAATATATTGAATTTATTGAAGCAGAAGTTGGAGTGCCAATCAAAATTGTATCGGTTGGGCCAGACAGAAAGCAAACAATAACAAAATAACACCTCTAAACGCTCTGATAATCAGGGCGTTTTTTTTATATAAATTTATCTGCCTTATGAAAAACCCGGAAATTAAAGTTACAGAAACGAAGTTATTATCAGACAATTGGTATATCCTAAATAAGGTTACTTTCACTTATCAAAAAGAAAACGAAAAAGTGCAGACTCACGTTCGCGAAATTTACGATCGTGGAAATGGTGCCGGAATTTTATTATACAATTCAACAACGAAAAAGGTTATCCTAACAAGACAATTTCGTTTACCTACTTTCCTTAATGGAAACAAAACCGGAATGATGATTGAAGTTTGTGCAGGACTTTTAGACGAAGACAACCCTGAAGAATGCGTTATTCGTGAAACTGAAGAAGAAACTGGATATCGTATTAAAAAGGTGGAGAAAGTTACCCAAACCTATATGTCTCCAGGTGCTGTAACCGAAATTTTATACTTATTTACAGGCGAATATGATGAAAGCATGAAAGTAAGCGAAGGCGGAGGATTAGCCTCTGAACAAGAAAACATTGAAGTTCTGGAGTATACCTTTGAAGAAGCCTATGCCATGATAGAATCGGGCGAAATTGTGGATGCAAAAACTATTATTTTATTGCAGCATGCTAAGATAAAGGGGCTGATTTAAAAAAAATATTAATTTTAAAATAAAAAATAGCCAAATGAGACCAGTAATAATTTTCATATCGTTATTATTATATATCCAATCTTGGTCTCAAAATAATAATCAGATTGAAGATTTACAATTAAAAGATTTTAATCGGGCAAAAGATTTTTTGAAAGATTCAAATCTAAATGGAGCTATGAATTCATTCTATAATGCAAACCGCTTTAATCCAAAAAAACAAATTGGCGCCCTCTCTTTAAAAAAAGCAGATTCAATCAAAATAATTCTCAGGAAAAATTTAAGTAATGAATTGGTTGGTAATTGGAAAATGATTGATGATGTTCCTTCATGGGTCATGAGAGAAAACAGCATTGTTGGCCAGATGATAAAAATTAATACAAGTGAAATCCAGTTTTTTGAATTGATAAGAAATGCAAAAAACTGGAAATTAGCAAAAACTGAAAAAATACTTTATTCTGACTAATTTTCAGAGAGTTCTTCCTATGCTGATCTAATCTATTCTAATAATGAAATTTGGCAGTACTGGATAGATGTAAAAACAGGTTACCTTAATCTAACAAATACTGGAGAAAAGACCAAAACAGGAAGAACAGATATTATTTGTGGAGCAGTTAAAAGAACTTACTTCAAATTACAATAGTTTCCTTATTGCTGAATTCTAAATGATAATCAAATAAACTATTTAGCAAATTGTGTAATTCATTTGACCGACTATTAAAATAACTTTACATCATATAAAAAACCAGTTTTATGAAAAAGTTATATTATACATCCAATATTTTGCTTTTAGTTGTTTTAGTCGTATTAGGCTCTTGTGCAAAAAGCAAAACCACCAGAAGAACAGAAGCACAAGTTCACAAAACAATTGAATACAAAAAGCCAGAATCGTCTATTGCTTTTAAATTTGTAAAAACAAAACAATGGCTTGATTCCATCAAAGGCGATTCGACCAAACTTGATATTGCTTACGCTATAAACAGAACTGACAAGGCCAATTTTGCCAAAATGGATTCGGTTGTAATTCCGAACGATTTTAGTGGAGATCTGCCTTATTATCTTCCTTTTCCAATTCATGTTGACGCTTTAGAAGAGATTTCTAAAGTTTTAGTTTTCTCGTATCCTACTCAAACTTTTGCTGCTTATGAAAACGGCGAATTAGTATATACCGGACCAACCAATATGGGAAGAAAAAAAGATCCAACACCAACAGGATTATTTTTCACCAACTGGAAAGCTGAAAAAACAACAAGTACTTTTAATGACGAATGGGATCTAAAATGGAATTTCAATATAGAAAATAAGCTGGGCGTTGGTTTTCACCAATATGAATTGCCAGGGTATCCTGCTTCACATTCTTGCCTGCGTTTATTAGAAAAAGACGCCAAATATCTTTATAAATGGGCTGATGAATGGATTTTGAAAGACAGTGAAAATGTAAAAGTAAAAGGAACGCCTGTAATTGTTTTCGGTAATTATAATTTTGACGGACCAAAACCGTGGTTAGAATTAGTAAATGATCCGAAAGCTTTAAATATTTCAGAATCTGAAATCGAAACTCAGGTTCAACCTTTCTTACAGCAGATATTAGACAATCAAAAACTTAGAGAAGGAGATCAAACTCCAACATCATAACTATCATTTTTTACATAAATACATCATTCTAAAATCAGCTAAAGCAATTGTTTTTGGCTGATTTTTTTTATTCCATAAGTTTAATCTCTCGCAAAGTCGCAAAGTTTATTTTCTTTGCGACTTTGCCAGAGAAATTATAGCGCACTTTGCGTAAAACCTTTGCAAACTGTGCGGTTAAATTTAGATAACGCTTTAAAATCTAAAACTTAAAACAAAAATTACTAAAAATAAGCGAACGTTCATTTATATTTTATACCTTTGCAATCTAATCATTAGAATAAATGAGAACAAGAGATACTAATAAGGAAGAAATTGTAAAACAAAAAGCAATTGAAATGCTGGTTTCACAAGGTGTTGAGGGATTTGGAATGAATCGGCTAGCCAAAGAATGTGGGGTTTCTGTGGCAACACTTTATATCTACTATTCCGATAAAGAAGATTTAATTCGCAAAATCGGAATAGAAATTGGCCAAAGTTACTTTTCTAAAATGCTTGAGGGCTTCTCTCCCGAAATGTCTTTTGTAGATGGTTTGCGTCAACAATGGAAAAACAGATCACATTATGCCACAACGTTTGTTTTGGAAACTGCCTGTTTTGAACTGTTAAAACATTCCACTTATGGTGACGGAATTTTAGCTGAAATAACATCTGAATTCAAAAATGAAATGACCCAATTTATCTCCAAAGCCATCGAAAAGAAAGAACTTGTTCCTGTTACTTTTGAAGTTTTCTGGAGTATTGCTTACGGATCACTTTACTCGCTTTTGGAATTACATCGGGAAGGAAAATCCATGTCCGGAAAAACTTTTACTTACACGAAAGAAATCAACGATGAAGCTTTTAATCTTGTAATTAAAGCGCTGACTCCGTGATTAAAATTCAATATCAATTACAATATTTAATATAAATAGTAACAAACAAATAGCAATGAATACTTCAATTATAAAAGACAAAAAAATAGCCATTATTGGCGGAGGACCAGTTGGCCTTACGACGGCTAGAATTTTACAAATTAACGGTGCTGATGTAACGGTTTACGAAAGAGACATAAATGCGCAAGCAAGAACTTCTGGAGGAACGCTCGATATTCATTCGGATTCAGGCCAATTGGCGATTCAAAAAGCAGATTTGATGGATGAATTCTATAAATATGCAAGGCCAACTGGCGAAAAAATGGCAGATATGCACGGAAATATTACGTCAGAAGAAATGCCTGATGAAACCAATGCGTATTCAAGACCTGAAATCGATCGTAATGATTTGAGAAAAATCATGCTGGAAAATCTTCCCGAAAACACAATTATTTGGGATAGTCAATTAATCAACATTGAAAAATCAGGAGAGCAATATCATTTGGAATTCAAAAATGGAAATTCGGCTGAAGCTGATTTTGTAATTGTTGCCAATGGCGGAAGATCAAAAGCCAGAAAATTTGTGACTGCCAAAAAACCTTATCTTTCAGGAACGTACATTATTCAGGGAGAAATAGAGAATCCCGATCGCGATTATCCTGAATTCAAACCTAAATACGGCAACGGAAATGTAATGGCGATGGGCGAACACAAAATGTTTTACACGCATACTTTACGAAATGGCTCTATGCATTTTGGTGTTTCTTTCAAAACTGATGAAGACTGGATTTTAAATAACGGAATTGACTTTAATAACGATACCGATGTTATTGCTTTTCTAAATAAAACTTTTGAAAACTGGGGCGACGATTATAAAACTTTTTTCGCCAATTCAACAGACTTTTCAGGATTACCTTTGCGAATGTTTTCTCTTGAAGAGTCCTGGAAAGAACATTCAAACATAACTTTAGTTGGTGATGCCGCACATTTAATGCCTCCATTTGCTGGCGAAGGTGTCAATATGGGTTTACTTGACGCGTATCATTTAACCGAAAATCTGACTAGTGGAAAATTTAAAGACCTGCAATCGGCGATTGATGATTATGAACAAAAAATGTTTGGTTACGCTTTAGAAGCACAACGAATGACTATTAAAATGGAAAATTTATTGCACTCGGATGTTACTGCGGAAGATATTTTGAGTAGTCGATTTGAAGGTTAATCATAAATTAATAATTTTGTCGTTTAGTCTAAATCATTAAAATGACCTCAACAGCTTCAAATAACAGGACGTGCAAAAAAGGGCATCATTATTTCAAAACGAGTGACTGCCCTACCTGCCCAATTTGCGAGCAGGAACGTAAACCAGATTCCGGGCTTTTATCAGTATTGTCAGCTCCGGCAAGGCGAGCTTTAGAAAATAAAGGAATCGAAACTGCCCAGGATTTATCAAAATATTCTAAAAAAGAAATTATTTCACTACACGGAATTGGACCAAGTTCGATCCCGAAATTATTAGAAGAACTGAAAAAGCACGACCTAAATTTTAAAATAGTGTAAATCTCAAAATGCATTTCTTTTTTACTTCTGGTCATTTTAATTTTCCTATTTTCGTTTTACTTAAGACATCCAAAACCAAAATAGTTTTAAGGTTAAAACCATGAAGAAAATTATACTCCTTTTTCTTATTTCACTTCCTATTTTTAATTATGGGCAATCATCAAAAGAAATACTGGATTTTAAAATTGGATACGCTCCTCAAACCTCTTACAAACAAGTCGTTGAACAATCTTCAGATACCGAATTATACTACATTGCCTCTGATGAAATATTGGAAAAACTAAAAAATAATGGTGTAGAAAATCCGACTTTAACAAAAAGCTTAACCTTAATAGAATCTGTTTTTAAAACTGGAAAAATACAGAAAGACGGAAATTTTCCCGTAGTAATAGAATTTCTTAAAACTACAAATTCAGAAAATAAAAGTATTATTCCTAATGGAACTCTTATTTATGGCAAGGCTTCTGTTTCTACAATGCCAAAATTAGATTCAGTCGTTTCAAAAGAAATGGATGAATCATTCAAAAAGAATCTGCTTCAAACCGTTCAAAGTATGTTTTCGCAGATTGCATTACCGGAGAAAAAAATGAAAATTGGAGAATCGTTTACACAGGTAACTCCACTTAATATTCCACTAGCAGGAAATTCTATTGATATGGAAATTACCACCATTTATAAATTGATCAATATGACAGATCAAATTGCCAATTTTGATATTGACCAAAAATACGTTGCAAAAATTGCCTTTGAAGAAGGAAAATTTAATATAAATGCCAACGGAAATGGGAACGGGAAGTTAGTATATGATATTCCGTATCATTTTGCCACAAAATTTGTTTTAGATATTGGACTTAATTTTGAAGTAAAACAAGATTTGTTTAGTCTCAAGTTAAAATCAAATAGTGGTTTTAACCAAGCCGTTCAAATCATCAAAAATTAAACAAAAAAGGCATAAGATTTAAACTCTTATGCCTTTTGTTTTATAATGAAAACTAAAAATTATCTTGAATAATTTGGAGCTTCTTTTGTAATAGTTACGTTGTGCGGATGACTTTCCGTAATTCCGCTTGACGTGATTCTAACAAAACGTCCAGTTTCTTGTAAAGTTGGAATATCTTTTGAACCACAGTAGCCCATTCCGGCACGAAGACCACCAATGAATTGTAGCATACTTTCGTTTAATTCTCCTTTGTACGGAACACGACCTACAATTCCTTCCGGAACTAATTTTTTAACATCGTCTTCAACATCCTGGAAATAACGGTCTTTAGAACCTGTTTGCATCGCTTCAACAGAACCCATTCCGCGGTATGATTTGAATTTTCTTCCTTCGAAAATGATAGTTTCACCCGGAGATTCTTTTGTTCCTGCTAACAATGAACCTAACATTACACAGTCAGCACCTGCAGCGATTGCTTTAGGAATATCTCCCGTATAACGAATTCCACCATCAGCAATAACAGGAACTCCTGTTCCTTTGATCGCGGCAGCCACTTCTAAAACTGCTGAGAACTGAGGGAAACCAACACCAGCAACGATACGGGTTGTACAGATAGAACCAGGTCCGATTCCAACTTTTACACCGTCAGCACCATTGGCTACTAAATATTTAGCTGCTTCAGGAGTTGCGATGTTTCCAACAATTACATCTATTTCCGGGAATTTTGTTTTTACTTCTTTTAATGTATTTACAACACCTTCGGTATGTCCGTGAGCAGTATCGATAATAATAGCATCAACACCAGCAGCAACTAGTGCAGCAGCTCTTTCAACAGCATCACCCGTAACTCCAATAGCAGCAGCAACTCTTAAACGTCCGTAAACGTCTTTGTTTGCGATTGGTTTTTGAGTCAATTTTGTGATATCTCTGAAAGTAATTAAACCAACCAATTCATTTTTAGCATTGACAACTGGTAGTTTTTCGATTTTATGACCTTGTAAAACTACTTCTGCTTGTTCTAATGAAGTTCCTTCGGCAACAGTAACTAAGTTTGTACTTGTCATTACCTCAGCAATTGGTCTTGCACCGTTTTTCTCGAAACGTAAGTCACGATTCGTAACTATACCTTTAAGGATTTTGTTTTCGTCAACGATTGGAATACCGCCAATTCCGAATTCTTTCATTGCATTTTTTGCATCGGCAATTGTTGAAGTCATCGGCAATGTTACCGGATCGATAATCATTCCGGATTCTGCACGTTTTACTTTTCTAACCTTCGCAGCCTGTTGCTCGATGGTCATATTTTTATGTAAAACACCAATTCCGCCTTCCTGCGCCATAGCGATTGCCATTGCACTCTCCGTAACGGTATCCATAGCAGCTGATACTATAGGAACGTTTAGTGTTATATTTCTTGAAAATTTTGATTTGATACTCACTTCGCGAGGAAGCACATTCGAGTAGTTAGGTACTAATAAAACATCATCGTAAGTTAAACCTTCGCCGATGATCTTGGAGTTGTGTGCTATCATGTTGCAATTTCTAGTTGAATTGCGTGCAAATATAGTGAATAAATTGGAAACTTGAGTACTAACATTTTCTTAATTTTCTATACCAGAGAATGTTCTTACAAAAGAAAAACGAATTCCAATAAAAAAATTCCAGATTCCAACTTCTTACAAATACATTTCCAAATTGGAATTCTAAAAACTAATCTTCTGATTCAGGAACTATAAAATTAATCCCGAATTGAAACGCGACACTACTGGCCTTAGAGACATCTCTATATTCTAGAACATTATCGACCAGAGCATAAATATTGACTTTTCCGATTGTTCCGGAAAGTCCCAAACCAATGTTTTTGCTGGAATAAGAATCAATAGTATAAGTGGCTTTAAAATCTAATTTTTCGAAAATACTTCTTTTATAAAAAGCTGTAAATGCTACAAAAGGCTCATTTGGCATTGTCATAGCAAATAACTGACCTCCAACCGCATTTAGATATCTTTTTTTAGCTGAAGCTTTACAGTTACACTCATCATCTGATCTGGATTCTCCAAAGGAATATTGAACAGAAGAATACAATTTTGTTGGACGCCAGGTAGTGTATTTAGTATAAAGCGTATCTCTTGGAATAGCTGATTCAAAATCATCGAAAACATCTGCGGGTTTGTTTGTAAAATCGAAAATAGGATTTGCTCCTTCGTATCTGTAAGTTCCCTTGTAAGTTATGGTTTCGACGTCTTTAGACTGATTTACAAATCCGAGATCAATAATACTTGCCGTAAATTGAAGATTTTCTCTGTAGTAATAGGTAATTCCGGCATCAAAACCTAAGCCCATGCTCCCATTAAAAAAAGTATTATGTGCAATATCTTCTGCTACATTTCCTTCGTATTCATCTTTGGTAAATTTTGCGATTCCGGAAGTTCTAAGTTCCAAATTTGAAGAGATTATTTGCGTATAAAGATTTGGAGTCCCCGCATTTTGAGTTGTAGAGATAAATCCGGAATTTCGTGTAGACGTGGCATTGGCACCACTTGAGTACAATTTGGCCCGACCTCCTAAGACAAGTTTTTCATTTAGTTTTTTATGAAATCCTACATGAAGAACAGAAAGTACTTCGGCCCGTACATTGATATCTGCCAAATTAAATGCTTTTCCGATATAATCTCTATTTCCGTCTAAGGCAAATATGGCAGGGTCTTTTGGAACGTACATTAAAAAATCAAATTCCTGGTAGGCACCAAATGAAATGTACGACTGACTGTCTTCTCCTCCAACTCTAAATCCTCCGGAAAATAATTCTAATTGTTCATTAACCTGAGCTTTGTCTTTGTTAGAAGAATTATTTACAATATTTCGGACTTTATCATTAAAATCTATACCATTCTTTGCAAATAAATCATAAGCCGAAAAACTGCTTGATCCAACATTAGCCGAAA
Source organism: Flavobacterium frigidimaris (assembly GCF_002217275.1). NCBI lineage: Bacteria > Pseudomonadati > Bacteroidota > Flavobacteriia > Flavobacteriales > Flavobacteriaceae > Flavobacterium > Flavobacterium frigidimaris. Next base: position 38,290 of record NZ_MUGV01000035.1, on the reverse strand, counting down.
TTCCGGATAAAACAGGAATACCAAAATAGTATTTATACGAAACGTCGGCACCCGGATTAACCAATGACGCCTGCGGAATCGATGTAAAATTATACAGTAGTTGTCTGTTTTGGGCAAAACAAACCAACTGCAAAGACAGCATTAAAATTAAGCTTATTTTTTTCATTCGATCTCCATATAAACAGTTGCACTTGATCGTAATTTTAAATTACCTAAACTGTCTTCGTTTATAGGCGGGCCACTAGCCATTTTTACTAAAAAACCAATTTTAGTAGTTTGTTTTAAGAGCGCTAATCTTTGGCTTTCGAATACCTCTGTAGGATATTTTATAACATTTGAACTTCCGGTGTATGCAGGAACCGTGAATCTTAAAGTTTGTAAGACCTGATCGCTATCATTAAGGAGTAAAACATCCAATGTAAAAGCTCTGACTATTGTATTTTCAACTTCAAAATTAAATTCTGCTTTTACCAGATTATCCCTGAAAAATTTATCTTTAAAAGCATCAAAATCACGAGTATCAAACGCGATTTTTTGTTCTGTTCCAGCATCTGAAAATTGACCGGCTGCAACATTAAAGTAAGCCAGATTAGCTACAAAAACAGGTTTTAACTTAAGATCATTAACCTGATCAAAATCTAAATCGCTAGAGCATGAAAAAAACACGAATGCAAAAACTAAAATTTTAGGAATTCTATTTAGGATGTTTGCTTTCATAACAACTTTATTAAGTAGTCAGTAATAACAATGGTTAATGAATAGTTATTACATATAAATAATAAATATACTACTTTTTAATGAAATTTACCGAACAATTTTGAAGCCTCATTATAAGCACTTTCAAAACTTAAAGAATTAAGACCCGTTGTTTTTTTATTTGCCGTAAAATAAGAAATCAGTTTTTCTGTAGGCATATTTCCTGTCAGTTTATCGGTTGCCATTGGGCAGCCTCCAAAACCCTGGATCGCTCCGTCAAAACGGGTACAACCTGCTTTAGATGCGGCATCTATTTTTTCGAACCAACTGTCTGGTGTTGTGTGTAAATGAGCACCAAATTCTATTTGAGGGTATTTTGGAATTAAATGAGAAAAAAGATAAGTAATCACTTCCGGTGTAGAACTTCCGACAGTATCTGAAAGTGATAAAATTTTCACGCCCATTTTTGAAAGCTTCTCGGTCCACTCGCCTACTATTTCCACATTCCACGGATCTCCATACGGATTTCCAAAGCCCATTGAAAGATAGGTTACGACTTCTTTGTTTTTCTTATCGGCAATTTCAAGAATTTCTTCCAGTGTAATTAAGGATTCAGCAATCGTTTTATGGGTATTACGCATTTGAAAATTCTCTGAAATAGAAAAAGGAAATCCTAAATACTGAATTGCATCATGTTCTGAAGCTGATAGTGCACCTTGTGTATTAGCAATTATAGCCAATAATTTGCTTGTAGTTTGAGAAAGATCAAGTTGCGCCAAAACCTCGGCCGTATCCTGCATTTGCGGAATCGCTTTTGGAGACACAAAACTTCCAAAATCAATGGTATCAAAGCCTACGCGAAGTAACGCCTGGATGTACGAAACCTTATTTTTTGTCGGAATAAAAGTTTTGATCCCTTGCATGGCATCTCTCGGACATTCGATAATCTTGATTTCTTTATTCAAAGCTTATTCTTTTGTGAAGGCTAAGTTAGCTTCTTTTTTAAAAATATAAAAACTATAATTTTCATTAATTCAACTATTACTCAATATTGTAATAAATCATAATATTACATATAAATGTAATAATTGACAATATTACCAAAAAGTGTAATAATTAAAAATATTCCTTATATTTGTAATATAAACTTTATTTATTTTTAATTATATTTGAAGATGACTAGCGTAATTACAGGAGATATTATTGATTCAAGAAAGCAAAAATCAAAAGACTGGGTCGAAGGTTTAAAAAAAATCCTGTCTCCGTTTGGCGAAACTCCAAGTCAATGGGAAGTATATCGGGGCGATGAATTCCAAATCGAAATAAAATATCCTGAAGAAGCCTTATTAGCTGCTATTTTAATAAAAGCACATTTACGATCTATAAAATTAGATGCGAGAATGAGCATTGGCTTTGGAAATAAAACACATAATGCCGAGAAAATATCTGAAAGTAATGGCGATGCTTTTATACATTCCGGAGAACTTTTTGAAACTTTAAAAAAACAAAAAGTAACTTTAGCGATGCGAACCGGAAATACTGACATCGATGAAAAAATGAATTTGATGCTACAGCTGGCTTTGACCTTTATGGATAGTTGGCTGGTGCAATCTGCTGAATTTGTTGTGGCGGCCATAGAAAACCCAACATTATCTCAGGAAGAATTAGGACAAAAACTAGGCATTAATCAAGCTGCTGTGAGCCGCAGACAAAAACGTGCACAATTTGATTTGGTTATGAATTTAGATCGTTATTTTAGAACACAAATAAAACAACTTACAGCCCCATGATTTTATTTATAAAACTACTGTTAGCGCATTTATTAGGTGATTTTATCTGGCAGCCAAACTCCTGGGTAGCCGATAAAGAAGTTAAAAAACATAAAAGTGTTTTCTTATACCTACATATCGTACTTCATGGCCTGTTGGCAGCACTTTTGGTTTGGAAAATCAACTTTATTCCTTATGCTGTTTTAATAGCCGTTACACACGGAATTATTGATCTTATCAAATTAAATTTTCAGCAACCAAAAACAAAACGAAGCTGGTTTATTGCTGACCAGATTGCACATATTTTAATTTTAATCGGGATTGTACTGCTCTACGAAAACAAAGGCATTATTTATTTTTGGCAGGATAATGAGTTTTGGATTTTATTGACAGGAATTTTATTTGTTACCAAACCTTCTTCTATTATAATTAAAACCATAATTTCAATCTGGAGCCCTGAAAACGAAAATACACATGCAGACAATTCACTTGCCAATGCAGGAAATTACATTGGCATTTTAGAACGACTATTTGTATTTTGTTTTATCCTAACCGGACATTTTGAAGCGATAGGTTTTTTATTGGCTGCTAAATCTATTTTTAGATTCGGGGATTTAAAAGAAGCCAAAGACCGCAAACTAACCGAGTACGTTTTAATTGGTACTTTGATTAGTTTTGGAATTGCTATCATCTCCGGACTTGTTGTCCAGGCATTGATTTTACAATCCTTTTAAAAGCTTTTTATTGATTGCTTTGATTAAAGCCGGGCCTTCATAAATAAAGCCAGTGTACAATTGCACTAAACTTGCACCTGCATTCAGTTTTTCAATTGCATCATCGGCAGAATGAATTCCTCCTACTCCAATAATTGGGAATGCTTTATTGCTTTTTTCAGAAAGAAAACGAATCACTTCAGTAGAACGTTTCGTTAATGGTTTACCGGATAAACCGCCCATTTCAGATTGATTTTGAGATTCTAACCCATCTCTTGAAATAGTTGTGTTTGTAGCAATTACACCCGCAATTTGAGTTGTTTTTACAATATCAATAATATCTAATAATTGCTCGTCTGTTAAGTCCGGAGCAATTTTTAAAAGAATTGGTTTTACTTTTTGACTACTTGTTTTTTGCTTTTCTACATTTCTGTTTTGTAAAGTTTGAAGTAAAGCCGTTAAAGGTTCTTTGTCTTGTAATGCTCTTAAGTTTGGTGTATTTGGCGAACTTACATTGACAACAAAATAATCAACGTGATCAAACAGAGCATCAAAACAAATGATATAATCGTCAACCGCATTTTCGTTTGGAGTCACTTTATTTTTTCCGATGTTTCCACCAATTAAAACGCCCGAATTCTTTTTCAAACGTTCTACAGCTTCCAGAACTCCTCCGTTATTAAACCCCATTCGGTTAATAATAGCCTGATCTTCTTTTAAGCGAAATAAACGTTTTTTAGGATTTCCTTCCTGACCAACCGGAGTTACGGTTCCGATTTCAATAAAACCAAACCCAAAGTCCGAAAGTTCTTTATACAGTTTGGCATCTTTATCAAATCCTGCAGCCAGTCCAACCGGATTTTTAAATTTAATTCCGAAAACTTCACGCTCTAAACGACTGTCTTTTACCTCGTAAATTGATTTTATAATTGATGAAACTCCAGGGATTTTTGAAATGAATTTTACAAATGAAAAAGTAAAATAATGTACTTCTTCCGGATCAAAACAAAAAAGTATTGGGCGAATTATCAATTTATACATAAGAGTTGTTGTGTTATTTTTCGGATGCAAATTTAATTATTATAGTTTAAAAAGGTACTCTTTTACAAAAACAAATTATAAGATGTTGCAAATTATAAAATGAAACAAAGTCAAGCCCTTTAACAGACTTATCAGAGCGCTTTATTAATTAATTTTGACTCACTTAAGAAAATTCTTATTGCAAATTGCATTTGATTCAAATATGTATAAAGCCAGCCTATTAATACGGATTTCCAAAAAAACACTATCAGGTTTAATATTCCTATTAAGCTTAAATGGATGGGCTCAGCAAATAAAAGACACTACCAAACTAATAAATGTACGTTATGGTGATAAAGGAATAGAATTAAGAACTAAGGACAATAAATTTCTTTTCCAATTACAAAGCAGGTTACAATTTCGATTTTCTACACCAAACGATCAGGATCCGTTGACTTATGATGATTATAGTCAGGACAAGGAAACAACTTTTAAAATCAATCGGGCGAGATTAAAAGTGGGAGGTCATGCTTTTGAGCCCTGGTTAAAATATTATTGGGAATATGAACTCAGTCAATCCAATTTACTTGATTTTAGAATCATGGTTGAAAAATGGGACTGGTTAAGTTTTAAAGTCGGTCAATGGAAAGTCGAATATACCCGTGAACGTTTTATAAGCAGTGGCGAACAACAAACCGTTGACAGATCTCTAATCAATCGGCCTTTTACAGCAGACAGGCAAATGGGAGTCGAAGTATACGGTCATCTTAAAGGAGGCGGCATTGCTGATTTTAATTATTGGGCAGCGGCCTTAACCGGAACCGGACGGGGAAACACCATAAACGACGATAAAAATTTAATGTATTTTGGAAGAGCGCAATGGAATTTTTTGGGGCGTTATCTTGATTTTGAAGGAAGTGATTTAGAATTTCACGAAAAACCAACGCCAATTATTGCCTTTTCAGGATTAACAAACCGAAGTCCCTATACCCGATTTTCACAATCCGGAGGAGGTTCTTTAGAAGGCTACGAAAATGGCTTACCGGGTCAATATCGAGTGAATCAATGGAATTTAGAAAGTGCTTTTATGTATCGCGGTTTTTCCTGGCAAAGCGAATGGCACACGAAAGAGATCGTTGACAAATTAAATAATAATGAAACTACCATTTTGAAAGGATATTACGTTCAGGCAGGTTATTTTTTTCATAATGCTTTCGAATGGTGGCCAAAACATTTAGAAATAGCCGGAAGACATGCAGCTTATCGCCCTGATAATTCAATCAGACAAAATCTTCAGGATGAAACAACTGTTGCGTTTAATTGGTTTTTTAAAGGTCATAAAAATAAACTGACATCAGAAGTATCCTACTTTAGTTTTCAGGATAAAACACTGCCTTTAGAAGCCGGATGGCGTTTTAGAATACAATGGGACATTTCGCTGTAAAACAATGCAACAAAATGGTATTGTATTTGTAATCAAAAATATAGATGAATAAAAACAAAAATGATTTTTTATTTTTTCTAAATTATTCTTGTTTTTTTTTAATAATTTTAATACTCATAAAACACTGAAAATGAAAAGCATAAAAAAAACTCTTAGAAAAACAGCACTCATGTGCTTAGTGGGATCATTTTTTTTGATTTCAATTGATAGTATAGCGCAACACAGAGGCGGAGGCGGAGGCGCACACAGAGGTACCAGTAGTGCCGGACAAGCCAGACCCGCCAGACCTGCAACGCATTCAACCCCATCGGCATCAAGACCGGCATCTCACAATTCCGGAATTAAAAAGCCAAGTGCGACAACCAGACCCGGATCTAACGGCTCGGGAGTTAGCAGACCTGATAATAACAACAATAAAGTTACCAGACCTTCCACTTCAAACTCAAAAATTGCGGGTAACAAGGTAACAAATAACAGAAATTCAAATAACAATAACAGAGTTGGTAATAAAAACACCAACATTAGTGGCAACACCGTTAATAAAAATCGAAATAACGTAAATATTAATGTCAACAACAGTGTGCATGTTCGAAATAACCGAAATACTGTTGTAAGACCTGGTCCAAGACCTTACGTTCGACCTCCTTACCGATATGGCGGTTACAGATACAATGCCTATCACCCTTATTATCCTCGTCCCTATCATCCTTTTTATTGGGGGCCAGTTTGGCATCCATGGGGATTCTTTGTTGCTACTTTAGCCGTTACAGCTATCGTGGTGAGTGTAGAAAGCACGCAATATCATTACGATCAGGGAGTTTGGTATACCGGAACAAGCGGAGGTTATACGGCAGTTCCAGCGCCAGTTGGCGGAACTGTAAATAACATTCCAAGTGGTGCTGAAACCGTTAATACGGGAACGGTCAATAATTATTATTATGGAGGAACCTATTATGAAAAAGATGGAGGCTCTTATAAAGTAGTTGCTCCAACTGCAGGAACTTTAGTAGATAATTTACCAGAAGGCGGTGAAGAAGTTACAATAGGAGATGCCAAATATGTAAAATTTGGTGAAACCTACTACCAACCTGTTCAGGTAGATGGCAAAGATAAATATGAAGTTGTTGACGTTCAGAAAGATAATTAAAATCATACTAACCTTATCAAATAAATAGAGTTTGATAAGGTTATTTTTTTAACTTTACTTTTTATTATTGACAACCAGATTAAAACTATTATAATGAAAAATAAGACCTACTGGATTTTTGCCATTCTAACGATCTCCATTATTTCAATTGCTTACGGTTATACTAAGATAATTGTTCCAAAGCAAAAACTGGCTGCGATGGATTGTGCCGAAACTCCAAATGCCGATTCTGCTTCTTTATTTAAACCAACAATAGAGAATAAAAATAAACCAACAGGTAAAGCTCCCAAAGGAATGGTTTGGATTCCGGGTGGTGAATTTTCTATGGGAAGCAATGTAGAAGATGAAAGTTTGTGCAGCATAAAAGGTGTAACTAAAGATGCAGCGCCAATACACAGAGTTTACGTTGATGGTTATTATATGGATCAAACAGAAGTGACAAATGATCAATTTGAAGCTTTTGTAAAAGCTACCGGCTATGTTACTTTAGCTGAAAAAGCACCTACACATGAAGAATATCCTGATGCTCCAATAGAAAATCTGGTTGCCGGATCAGCGGTCTTTACTCCTACTCCTGCAAAAGTAGATTTGAATAATTATATGCAATGGTGGAGCTACGCAAAAGGTGCCGACTGGAGACATCCGGAAGGAGCCGGAAGTTCTATAAAAGGAAGAGGAAATTATCCTGTTGTTCAGGTTTCTTATGATGATGCTGCTGCTTATGCAAAATGGGCTGGAAAAAGATTACCAACTGAAGCTGAATGGGAATTTGCTGCTCGCGGCGGAAAAACCGGAGAACTTTATGCATGGGGAAATAACTTAAAACCTAAAGGAAAATTTCAGGCGAATATCTATCAGGGACATTTTCCTATTGAAAAAGGTGATACAGGAGAAGATGGCTATATAGGAATTGCGCCAACAGCTCAATTTGAACCCAATGGCTATGGACTATATGACGTTGGAGGAAATGTGTGGGAATGGACAAATGACTGGTATACTGCCGACTATTACTCTGTTATAAGTGATAATGGACAAGTTGCAAAAAACCCACAAGGACCTGAAACATCTTATGATCCGGGAGAACCTAATCTTCCTAAAAAAGTACAACGTGGAGGATCCTTTTTATGTACAGACCAATATTGTACACGATATATGGTAGGAACGAGAGGAAAAGGAGATTATAAATCGCCTGCAAATCATATTGGTTTTAGATGTGTGCAATAATTTTTTTCAAACACTAATTACACTAATCTCCACTAATAAAAATGTGGCATCACAAGCTTAAAAAAAATCCAATTTTACGAAATTGGATTTTTTATTTAAAATCAATTCGTGAAAATTAATGCAATTCGTGGCTAACTCTTTTCCCTTTTAAACACTTGAATAATTACTTATCTTTGCTAAAAAAACAAACAAATGCAGCATATCATAGATCGATTTATCAGTTATGTAACGATTGATACAGAATCGGACCCAAATTCGCAAGCAACACCTAGTACTGAAAAACAGTGGAATCTTGCCAATAAATTAGTCGAAGAACTAAAAACAATTGGACTTGAAGACGTTACTATAGATGACAAAGCTTACATAATGGCTACTCTACCAAGTAATGTAGAGCATGAAGTACCAACAATTGGTTTTGTTTCGCATTTTGATACTTCCCCGGATTTTAGCGGAGCAAATGTAAAACCACAAATCGTTGAAAATTATGACGGAAAAGACATTATTTTAAATGCAGAGAAAAACATCGTTTTATCTCCAAATTACTTCAAGGATTTATTGCAATATAAAGGACAGACCATTATCACAACTGACGGAACAACCTTATTGGGTGCCGATGATAAAGCAGGAATTACAGAGATTGTTTCAGCAATGGAATATCTTGTTCAGCATCCTGAAATCAAGCATGGAAAAATCAGAATTGGATTTACCCCTGATGAAGAAATTGGTCGTGGTGCGCATCATTTTGATGTGGAGAAATTTGGCGCGCAATGGGCTTATACTATGGATGGAAGCCAGATTGGCGAATTAGAATATGAAAATTTTAATGCTGCCGGAGCCAAAATTACCTTCAAAGGAAAAAGTGTTCATCCTGGTTATGCCAAAGGAAAAATGATCAACTCAATGTTGATTGCCAATGATTTTATCAATGAACTTCCAAAAGGAGAAACGCCTCAGGAAACAAAAGGCTACGAAGGCTTTTTCCACGTACATCATTTAACAGGAAGTATTGAAGAAACAGTTTTGGAATTGATTATTCGTGATCATAACAAAATCAAATTTGAGAAGAGAAAAGATTTAATTGGTAAAATTGCCAAAAAAATCAATAAAAAATACGCGAAACAATTCGGAGAAGATATTGTAACTGCCGTTGTAAAAGACCAATATTACAATATGAAGGAGAAAGTACTTCCGGTAAAACATATTGTTGATATTGCTGAAAAAGCTATGTTAGAATTAGGAATTAAACCTATTATTAAACCTATTCGTGGCGGAACAGACGGATCTCAATTATCGTTTATGGGATTACCTTGTCCGAATATATTTGCCGGTGGACATAATTTTCACGGAAAATACGAATATGTTCCGGCAGAAAGTATCCAAAAAGCAACAGATGTCATTGTAAAAATTGCAGAATTAACAGCAATTCCCGGTATTTTTGATGTAGCTGAAAAATCTAAAAGAAAAAGATAAAGTGGAGCCGAATTCTGAGAAAAAACATTTTTGGGACAAAGTAAATCAATGGGAAGAGGAATTACTTTTCCTGAAATCAATTATTGATAAAACCGAACTCGTTGAAACCATAAAATGGGGTGGCCCTATTTATGTTTACAACAAAAAAAATGTTATCGGAATTGGAGGTTTTAAAAACTACTTCGCTATTTGGTTTCTGAACGGTGTATTTTTGAAAGATGAAAAAAAGAGATTAATTAATGCCCAGGAAGACAGAACAAAATCGATGCGTCAATGGCGTTTTACTTCAAAAGCCGACGTAAACGAAAAAGAAGTATTGGAATATATTTTAGAAGCTATTGAGAACGAAAAGCAGGGTAAAATCATTAAACCTTCAAAAAAAGAAGCAATCGTTTCTGAATTGCTGCAAAATGAAATGGATCTAAATCCGGCTTTAGCGGTAGCTTTTCAAAAATTTAGTCCGTACAAACAGTATGAGTTTTTAGAATATATTGAAACTGCCAAACAGGAAAAAACGAAATTAACGAGGATCGAGAAAGTGATTCCGATGATTTTGGGGAATGTTGGACTGAATGATAAATACAGGTGATTTAAATTCCAATAAAAAAATTCCAAATTCCAATCTTATATAAACCTTTGTCAAAGTTTAAAACTTTGACAAAGGTTTTTTTATGCGCAAACAAATGTCATTGCGAGGAACGAAACAACCGGACGAAGTATTTCCGTAAAGTATGACTCAAAAGTTTATCATTCCGAGGAACGAGGGATCCCCATGAGAAACTCTACAATCAAAATCACCAATCTTTTTCGAGCTACTTGCGGGGATTCCATGTTCCTCGGAATGACATACTTTGCGGTAATGCCTCATGAGATTGCTTCGTTCCTCGCAAAGACATACAATGCGTAAATTTTAATGCAAAAAAAATCCCAAACTCCATAATTGGAATTTGGGATTTTAATTTTATTGGAATTTAAAAAGCCTTACGCTTTTTTCAAAGCAGCACTCATTTCCATAGAAATTGCAGAACGCTCGATTTTTAATTTTCCAGACATCGTTTCGATAATTGCACTTGTTTCAGCAAGCTCAACAATTTTACCGTGAAAACCACTTTTAGTAATTATTTTGTCACCTACTTTTAGGCCGCTTTCAAATTCTTTTTCGTTTTTAGCTCTTTTTTGTTGTGGTCTGATCATAAAGAAATACAACACTACAAACATTAGTAAATAAGGAGCAAATTTCATTAAATCTTGCATAGTATTCAGGTTTTATTTTTGTTATTAATATTTATGTTTTTGGAATTTGGCTCTTCGACTTCGCTCAGAGCGACATTAGAATTTGAAATTTAAAAAATTGGAATTTCTTCCCAACTACATCAAACCTCTTCCCACTTTTACCATTTTTTTATTGGCAGTAAGTTCCTTAACAAGGTTATCTAAAATTCCGTTGATAAAAATACTACTTTTAGGAGTAGAATACTCTTTGGCAATTTCTAAATATTCGTTAAGGGTTACTTTTACCGGAATTGAAGGGAATTTCAAAAACTCGCAAATAGCCATTTTTAAAATAATAGTATCAATCTCAGCAATTCTTTCGCTGTCCCAGTTTGGCGTTTTATCATCATATTCTTTTGCGAAGATTGATTCGTTTAAAACCGTTCTTCTGAACAAATCTTTAGCAAAATCTTTATCTTCAACATCTTTATACAATTTTGGCACTCTAAAATCGTCTGAATCTTCTGTTTTGATTGCTTTTAATTGTTTTACAATATGTGTATTTACAACCGGAATATCATCAACCCAGGTTAATTTATCATCTTCTAAATACTCATATAATTTCTCATTCGGAACAATTACATCAGCAAACAAATCAATTATAAATTGTCTGTCTTCTTCAAAAGTATTTGTTGCGTTTGACATGTATTTTGCATACACTTCACTTGCTTTGATATCATTTAAAAGCAACAAAATATAGTCATCATTCAACGACCAGTTATTGATTTTACGATTTTCTAAAGCGATGCTAAGAGAATTACTTTCAGCTAAGAGTTGAAAAATTTTGTTTTTGATAAATTTTTCATTCGGGTTACGTTCTGCAGCAGTTGCAAGATGTTTTTTGCTTGAAAGATGTAAAAAAACAGATTCTTTTTTGCAAATTTCAATCAATGAAGAAAGCATTATAAGATATAAATCCTGAATATTATCAATACTATAAAAAAGAAACTTCTCTTCTTTTTCCATATTATCAGAACCGCTTTGATGCATTGCATAAATGGATTGCATTACTTTAACGCGTATGTGTCTTCTATTTACCACCTTGTAAGAACATTTAAAAATTAGTCTGCAAAAATAAGAATTTCACAGCTTATAATAAAATTAATTCGTAAAAAAGTCACGTTATTAGTCGCAGTTTGCAGTAGCAGTTTTCAGTACTTTATAAACCGGTTAAAAAAGTCGCAGTTTTCAGTCGCAGTTTCTCCCTTTTATCTTGCTAAAACAAAAAGTCTCAGTTTCCAGATAAAGCTGAAAACTGAGACTGAGACTGTAAACTAAAAAAATTATTTTTTAGCTGCGTTTTCAATTTTTCTCAAATCGATACGATTTTGAGCAATTGTAAGCGCTGCTTTATGCGTAGTTATACCGTTTTTCACTGCATAATCGATAATTTCTAAAGTAGTGTTATAGATATTTTCGGTTTTAGTCATGATTTCCGCTTTACCGTAGTTTGCTAATTCAGCATAAACATTGATGATTCCACCAGCATTGATTAAGAAATCAGGAGCATATAAAATGCCTCTTTCCTGTAATCTTGCACCGTGAACATTTTCATCAGCTAACTGATTGTTGGCTGCACCAGCAATAACTTTAGCTTTAATTTTGTTTACTGTATTGTCATTGATAGTTGCTCCCATTGCACATGGCGCGTAGATATCAACATCAGCGCTATATAAATCTTCACCAGTATAAATGGTCGCATTGTATTTTTGCGCTACTTCGTATAATTTTTCTTCGTTGATATCAGCGATAGTAACTATTGCTCCTTCTTTAGTCAAATATTCAACTAAAGCTTCACCAACGTGACCAATTCCCTGAACCAAAACTTTTTTACCGTCTAAAACATCAGAACCAAACTGGCTTTTAGCAGCCGCTTTCATTCCTAAATAAACACCATAAGCTGTTACAGGAGAAGGGTTTCCAGAACCACCTCTTTCTTCAGAGATTCCAGTAACATAAGGCGTTACGTCTCTAACCGTATCCATGTCTTTAGTTTCCATTCCAACATCTTCAGCAGTAATATATCTTCCGCTTAAAGAGTGAACAAATTCTCCAAACTTACGCATCAATTCTGGTGTTTTTTGCGTTTTAGCATCACCAATAATTACCGCTTTACCACCACCAATATTAAGTCCGGTAATAGCAGATTTATAGGTCATCCCTCTTGAAAGACGCAAAACATCATTCAGAGCTTCCCATTCAGTATTGTAATTCCACATTCTGGTACCTCCCAAAGCTGGCCCCATAACTGAGTTATGAATACCAATAATTGCTTTTAAACCTGTATCTTTGTCATTGCAAAATACAATTTGTTCGTGATCGTCAAAAGATAATTGACCAAAAACAGGATCCATTTTTTGAAGTTCCTTTCCAGTTGCGAAAGTTGCATCCATAGCGCTAGTTGTTTATTAGTTAAAATTATGAATTCGTCAAAAAGACATCTCAAACATAATTAAAAAATACACATGTGCTAATTTTTTATCTTTAAAATAACAATTTTACAATAGATTTGTTTTGACTATATGATATCTTTAATTACTTTTTATTGAAGATAATTTACAATTCCAAAACATTTCAACATTGAATCTCTTAAAAAAATGAAAGAATTAAGCTATTTAAACAAATATTTCATCAAATATAAATACAGTTTTTCGCTAGGAATTTTAATCACCATAATCGCACAAATTTTTTCCCTGTTTACTCCAAAGCTTATTAGCAAGTCTTTAAACGCTATTGAAAAATTTGATAAATTGCCTGAAACCCAACAAGCATCTCAGGTAATAATCGATTCTTATCGTCAGGATTTAATTCATAACGTACTGCTAATCATAGCCACTACAATCGTAGCAGGTTTTCTAACCTTCTTAATGCGCCAGACTTTAATTGTAATGTCGCGTCATATTGAATTTGATTTGAAAAATGAAGTTTTCAGGCAATATGAAAATCTTTCTCAGAATTTCTACAAACAAAACCGTACCGGAGATTTAATGAACCGTATTAGCGAAGATGTTTCAAAGGTTCGCATGTATGTTGGGCCGGCTGTTATGTACACAATCAATACCTTTATTCGTTTTGCCATCGTTATAATATATATGTATAATGTTTCGCCTTTGTTGACACTTTATACTATTTTGCCATTACCGATACTTTCCTTTTGTATTTTTAAACTGAGTTCAGAAATCAATAAACGAAGCACAACTTTCCAACAATATCTTTCAAAGGTCTCTAGCTTCTCTCAGGAAATATTTTCCGGAATTCGCGTGATTAAAGCGTATTCATTAGAAAATCAACACCAAAATAATATGGTGACTCTTGCCGATGAAAGCAAAAAGAAAAGTTTGGATTTAGCTAAAGTACAATCGCTATTTGGTCCTTTAATGATCGCTCTTATAGGAATCAGTAATTTGGTGGTAATTTATTTTGGTGGTGTAATGTACATTAACGGAACGATCCAAAATATTGGTACAATTGCCGAATTCATTTTATACGTAAATATGTTAACATGGCCTGTAGCTTCCTTAGGGTGGGTTTCGTCTATGGTTCAGGAAGCAGAAGCTTCTCAAAAACGTTTGAATGAATTTTTGAAAATTGAACCGGAAATTAAAAACAACAATGAAAATTCATCCGATATTCAGGGTTCTATAGCTTTTGAAAATGTAAGTTATACTTATGAGGATACCAATATTGAAGCTTTAAAGAATGTAACTTTCACAGTAAAAAAAGGAGAAACTTTAGCCATTTTAGGAAAAACTGGTTCTGGAAAATCGACTATTTTATCTTTGATCTCTCGTTTGTACGATGTTACTGATGGAAGAATCACGATTGACCAAAATGAAATAACCACGTTGAACTTAAACGACCTTCGAAACAATATCGGGATTGTTCCTCAGGATGCTTTTTTATTCTCCGACACCATTAAAAATAACATCAAATTTGGTAATCAAAACGCTACTGACGAAGAAGTGATGGAAGCTGCAAAAAGCGCTGTCGTTCACGACAATATTATTGCCTTTAATAAACAATATGATACTGTTTTAGGAGAAAGAGGAATTACACTTTCGGGAGGACAAAAGCAGCGTGTCTCTATCGCGAGAGCGATTATTAAGAATCCGGCCATTTTACTTTTTGATGATTGTCTGTCTGCAGTAGACACTGAAACAGAAGAGACAATTTTGAACAATTTGTTCGAAATTTGTAAAGATAAAACCACAATTATTGTCAGCCATAGAGTGTCATCTGCTAAAAATGCAGACAAAATTATCATTTTAGAAGATGGTAAAATTATCCAACAAGGTTCTCATAATCAATTAATAAATCAGGAAGGTTATTATGCATCTTTATATTTAAAACAACTTTCGGAAAAAGAATTACTTTAATTGTTGTGTAATAGATAATTTTTTATGATTTTTGAGTACTATTAATTCCAAAAATGATAGAACGTATTATGAGAGAAAATGACATGTTAGAAAAAGAAGAGATTTTTTCTAAAGTATTACGAGCAGGAAGAAGAACTTATTTCTTTGATGTAAGAGCTACTAAAGCTGACGATTATTATATCACAATTACCGAAAGTAAAAAATTTACTGAAGAAGATGGTTCTTTTCATTTTAAAAAACACAAAATTTACTTGTATAAAGAAGATTTTGGAGCTTTTGCCGAAATACTAGAAGAAATGACTTCATACGTCTTGAACCACAAAGGCGAGGAAGTAATCTCTGAAAGACACCAAAAAGATTTTAAAAAAGAATACGGTTCTGATAAACCTGAAGGACAAAGATCAAGCTTTACTGATATTGATTTTGATGATATTTAGTCCCAAATAAACTTTTTAAAAAGTACGAGTCCAATTTGTCCTGCATTTTGGACTTTTTTTATACATAAATTTGTTATTTTAGATTTTAGACTTAAGATTTTAGATTCTTAACCTAACTCACAACTAATACAATATGAAAAAAATAATCTTTTTACTTTGTTTCTTATTTTTTGGAGTTTCCTCCTTTTCTCAGAAATTAGAATACGAAACCAAATCGAACATTCCATATTACAGCGAGGCAATCAGTAAAACCGATGCTTATATTACCGAAAGATGTGTTCTGGATATTTACTATCCAAAAAACGCTAAAAACTTCGCCACAATTGTTTGGTTTCACGGCGGAGGATTAACTGGCGGAAGTAAGGAAATTCCGGAAGCGCTCAAAAATAAAGGTTTTGCGATTATTGGGGTTGGTTATAGATTATCACCAAAGGTTAAAGCTGCAAAATGTATAGAAGATGCGGCAGCAGCAATTGCCTGGGCTTTTAACAATATTGCCAATTATGGCGGTGATACTACACAAATTTTTGTTTCCGGACATTCTGCAGGAGCTTATTTGGCTTTGATGAATGGTTTGGATAAAAAATGGCTTCAAAAAGAAGGAATTGATGCTAATAAAATTGCAGGCCTTATTCCGCTTAGTGCACAATGCATTACACATTTTGAAATTAGACGAGAAAACGGAATTCCGGACACTACGCCAACTATCGATGCTTATGCGCCTTTATTTTATGTTCGTGCCGATGCTCCTCCGCTTTTATTAATTACAGGAGATCGCGAATTAGAAATGTTAGGCCGTTATGAAGAAAACGCTTATATGATGCGCATGATGAAATTAGTTGGACACAAACAAACCAAACTTTACGAATTAGACGGTTACGGTCACGGAATGACAGACCCTGCCTTTCCACTAGTTGTAAACGAAGTAAACCGAATTATAAAAGAGAAACAAACTAAAAAATAATTATTAAAATAAATCCACGGCAATGGAAACAAACTTATTAATAGTACCCGGACTGGGAAATTCCGGTGACAAACACTGGCAAACCTTTTGGCATAAAAAATTCGAAAACTCCATTCGTCTGGTTCAGGATAATTGGGATGAACCTGTTCGCGAAGAATGGCTGGCAAGATTAAATGAGGAAATCGCTAAACTCGATCAACCCACTATTCTTGTGGCACATAGTTTAGCTGTTTCATTAGTATTGCATTGGGCTGAATCTAATACTAATAAAAATATTGTTGGAGCCTTATTAGTAGCACCTGCTGATGTTGACTCACCTCAACATACCCCTGAATCTACACGTAATTTTTCACCAATTCCAACTTCAAAATTACCTTTTCCTTCAATTGTAGTGGCGAGTGAAAATGATCCTTATGCATCTTTTGAAAGAAAACAGTTTTTGGCTCAAAAATGGGGAAGCGATTTTGTAAATGTGGGTCAAAAAGGACACATCAACTCTGATTCTGATTTAAAATATTGGGAAGAAGGACAGTTGATTTTACAAAAGTTAATTGAAAAAATAAAATAGTATTCAGTCGCAGTCTCAGTTTTCAGTCTGGAAACTGAGACTGAAGACTAGTTATCCTATTCTAAGTCCATTTTCAATCTTAAAATCAGGAGCCAATAAAATGACGTCTCCCTCCTTTCCTATCGCGCCTAAAACCAGGCATTCACTCATGAACTTTCCGATTTGTTTCTTCGGAAAATTAACTACTGCTATAATTTGTCGGTCTACTAAATCTTCTTTTTTATAATGCACTGTAATTTGTGCCGATGATTTTCTGATTCCAATCTCGGTACCAAAATCAATTGTTAGCTGGTAAGCGGGTTTTCGTGCTTCCGGAAAATCATTTACATCGATTATAGTTCCTACCCGCATTTCAGTTCTTTCAAATTCACTCCAGGTTAAATCCATTTTATCTTAATATAGTTGATTTACAAACCTATTAATTCTGTAATTAATATCCTTAATTCTGTAACCCTTTTTTTTACCTCCAATGCTAAATTTACGAGTAACAAATTGTAAGCTAACTATTAAAAAAACAGAAATGGAAAATACGATACTTAATAGCGACCACTCTATAAAGGATTTTGATTTTGATATCCACGAACAAAACACTGATAAATATATAAGAACAGCCAAAAATGTGCACCTTTATGTAAAAGATTACGGAAAAGGAAAACCTGTCATTTTAATTCACGGCTGGCCACTCTCTAATGAAATGTGGGAATATCAAATGGAATTCCTGGTTCAAAATAATTATAGAGTTATTGCATACGACCGTCGTGGTTTCGGGAAGTCATCGCAACCCTGGGATGGTTATGACTATGATACCTTAGCTGATGATTTAAGTGAAATTATTGAACAGCTGCAATTAGAAAATGCAACACTTGTAGGATTTTCTATGGGAGGTGGAGAAGTAGTTCGTTATTTCAGTCGTCATGGTGGAAAAGGTGTTACAAAAGCCGCTTTAATTTCATCCATAATTCCATTTTTAGCAAAAACGGATGACAATCCGGAAGGGCGTCCAAAAGAAAAAGGAGAAGCCACTGCCGCTGCTATTAGAGAAGACAGAATAGGGTTTCTTGAAAATTTCGGCAAAATATTTTTTGGTGTTACTATTATAAATAAACCTTTGAGTACACCATTATTAGAATATTTTACAAAGCTGTGCTCGGCTGCTTCACCAAGAGCAACCTTAAAATGTGCCGAATCATTAAACAATACAGATTTTAGAGATGAACTTCATACTATAAAAGTTCCTACTTTAATTATTCATGGAGATGAGGACAAAAATGTCCCTATTGAATTGAGTTCAAAAAAGACAGCAGAAGCTATAGCCAACAATACTTTTATTGTTTATGAAGGTGCCCCCCACGGCTTATTTTACACAGCAAAAGATCGTTTAAATGAAGATTTACTGAGTTTTCTAAACTCATAGAAATAATGCCACAGATTTTAAAGATTTTAAAGATTTCCTTATCTAAATAATGGTGAAGCAATCTTCATAACCGGTGAAATCTGTGGCAAAAAATAATTATCCTTGTGGTCTTTCTTTTACAGAATTAAAAGTTATTTTTGAATAACTAATTCTTTAGAAAAAATGGCACAAACTCCTTCAAATATGATTCCGCTTGGAACAATTGCTCCGGACTTTCATCTAAAAGACACCAATTCTAATAATGAATTTTCGTTTGAAGATGTAAAAGGATCAAAAGGAACACTTGTTATTTTTATGTGCAACCATTGCCCTTTTGTACATCATGTTGTCAAAGAAATTATCATGATTGCCAATGATTATCGTGTTCAGGGATTGGGAGTAGTTGCTATATCGAGTAATGATATTGAAAAATATCCTGAAGATTCTCCGGAATTAATGACTGAATTTGCTTTTCAAAACAAAATAGATTTCCCTTATTTATTTGATAAAACTCAAGAAGTTGCCAAAGCTTATGGCGCCGCCTGTACACCAGATTTTTACTTATTTGATAATCAAAACAAATTATTCTACCGAGGTCAATTGGACGATTCCAGACCTGGAAACGGAATTCCTTTAAGCGGAAGCGATCTTCGCAGTGCTATTGATGCTTTGATTTACAACAGAAGTTTGAATGAGCAGCAAAAACCTAGTGTGGGATGCAGTATCAAATGGAAATAGACTAGTTTTTAATTTGGTTTCGTTATCTTTACAATTCTATTACATTCTCATGGTGGTGACTATCTTATTATTTACAGCTTCAATAGTGTTGTTTTCTTTAAAGAGAAAACCAATTGCTGTTATAATTATTTCACACAACAAGGCCTTTATTAATTAGGCCTCCGTCTACTTCATTTTCTTCTTAAGGCGGAGGATTTTTTACCAAAATTTAATCATTATTTTATTTGAAAGATTCACTTCTTTCAAGTGAATAATCGTTTTTCTTTTAACCATATTTTCCAAAAACAAAACATATAAAATTTCAATTTGTACAGCTTTACAAATTGACAATGCCATACTTATAATCAACATTTAATAAATTAGAACATGAAACCAACACCTATTTTCTGTAAAACAGATTATCAACTTTTAAGAGAGCTGATTTTAAAAAGTAAAAACGAAACAAACGCTAAAGAAGCGGCTCTGCTTTCCCAAGAATTAGATCGCGCTATTATTAGCAAAGAAAATATTCTAGACAGTTCAATTATCAGAATCAATTCTTATGTTACCATCGAAGATGTAAAAGCAAACAAGCAAATGAAAATTCAGATTGTTTTACCTTCGGCAGTTAATGTCTCCGAAAGAAAAATATCCATTTTAGCACCTTTAAGCGTAGCAATAATTGGTTTTAAAGAAAACGATCAGATCGATTGGGAATTGCCAGCCGGAATAAAAACGTTAAGAATAATTGCTGTTGATAATTACACTTCAGACAATTCATAATTTTAGAAACACCTCATAATGAAGGTGTTTTTTTATGCCATTTTAAAAACAAAAAAACTATTCAATAAAGGCTTACTGAATAGTTTAATTATAAATATATTTTTCTGATCCTCTTTATAATTGAGAATGTATATAGCTTGTAATTGAAGCCATTTGAGTATCATCTAAATGTGCTTTTTTCTGCATCCTAACTAAAATTGGTGCCCATTCTTCCTGAGTAAATTTCTTTGGCTCATATAACTTGTGGCATTTTGCACAGTTATTTTCATACATACTTTTACCCGCAGCCAATTCAGGAGTTAATTCTACAGCTTTCGCAGTCTCCGTTACAGCTGGTGTAGCCGGTGTAGCCGGTGTAGAAGCTGTTTTTTTTGTACCACACGAAACTGCTAGTAACGTTATAGCGGCTAGTGTTAAGATTTTTGCTTTCATTATTTTGGTTTATTTTTAAGTAAATATAAAAAAATCCCACATGCCGAAACATATGGGATTACTATTTAAAACAATCCTAAATTGCTTAAATTCTTATTTTACCTCCATCAATTCAACATCGAAAATCAAGGTTGCGTTTGGTGGAATTACTCCTCCTGCTCCGGCAGCTCCGTATGCTAAATCAGATGGAATTACAAAACGGGCTTTGTCTCCAACTTGCAATAAAGCAATACCTTCATCCCATCCCTCGATTACCTGACCTTGACCTAATCTAAATTCGATTGGTTTTTTTCTTGGGTAAGAAGAATCAAAAACTTTTCCGCTTTCTAAAGAACCTTCGTAATGAACAGCAACCGTTTTTCCTGCTTCTGCTTTTTTACCATCTCCTTTTTGGATCATTTTGTAACGTAAACCGCTTTCTGTTTTATCAAAACCAGCAGCTAATTGCTCCATTTTTGCCTCAGATTCTGCTTTTAAAGCTGCGTCTCTTTTAAGACGAGCACCTTTTAAACCAACAAAAGCTTCGATAGCATTAAATTTTTCAGCTTCTTCTCCAACTCTGATGATTTCTACGTTGTCAAGATTATCTCCCTGAGCAACAGCATCAACAACATCCTGACCTTCTACAACGTGACCAAAAACAGTATGTTTTCCGTCTAACCAAGAAGTTGGAACGTGTGTAATGTAAAATTGAGAACCATTACTTGCAGGTCCAGAATTAGCCATTGCTAAAACTCCCGGACGATCGTGTTTTAAACTTGGGTGAAATTCATCATCAAATTTATAACCTGGATCTCCAGTTCCAGTTCCTTTAGGACATCCACCCTGGATCATAAAATCAGGAATTACTCTGTGAAAAGTTAATCCGTCATAAAATTTTTGTCCTTGTGGTTTTACTTTATTTTCCATATTTCCTTCTGCAAGAGCTACAAAATTCCCTACGGTTCCTGGTGTTAAGTCGTGTGTCAATTTTACTAAAATCGAACCTTTGCTAGTATTAAATTTAGCGTATATTCCGTTTTCCATTGTTCTTATTTTTAATTTTGAATGCAAATTTACAAATTAATTCGGTATCAATTTGTGCTTTCTATTTTTTAGATTTTGATTTATAAGTAAGTCCGTAAACTGTTAATGCCAATACTGAAAGAACAACACATCCGATAGCTACAGCGTGCCATCCGCCTAATTTCCATAAAAACAATCCATACGCCGATCCTGCAGCAGTTCCTAAAAAGCTAAACGACATAAATACCGTATTTAGTCTGTTTCGCGCTTCCGGAAGCAATGAATAAACTCTGGTTTGATTTGAAATATGAACGCCCTGAATTCCGATGTCAATAAAAACAATTCCAATTGCAATTCCGATGACACTTTCTATTGAAAAATAGAAAATTATAAAACTTAATAATATCAGTAAACAACCATATCCCACAGCAACTCTTGAACCACCTTTATCTCCTAATCTTCCAACCAACGGCGCTGCTAAAGCCCCCGATGCTCCAACAATTCCGAATAAACCAATTGTAGCACTATTAAAACCAAAAGGCTCTCCTGAAAGCAACAAAACCATAGTTGTCCAGAAAGCACCAAACTGTGCGAAACTAAACACATTGATTAGGGTTGCTTCGCGTAAAATAGGTTGCGTTTTTATTAAAGTAAATAAAGATTGAATCAACTGCCCATACGTTCCCTGAAACTGAGGTTTATTAACGGGGAATTTATTCTGAATTACAAAAAAGATCAAAAGACAAATTCCGGCGGCGATATAAAACATCGATCTCCAGCCTAAAACCTGACCAATAAAACCGCTTAAAGTTCGGGAAAGTAATATCCCAACCAATAAACCGCTCATAATGGTTCCGATAACTTTTCCGCGCTGTTCTACAGAACTCAAGGAAGCTGCCAAAGGCAAAATAAGTTGTGGGACAATTGAAGTAATTCCAATCAATAAAGACGCAATTTGCAAAAGAAAAAAGCTTTTCGCTGTCGCTGCTAAGATTAAAGCAATTACAGAAGCAAAAGTGGTTATTAAAATTTGTTTTTTACGCTCCAGTTTATCACCAAGCGGAACCATAAAAAACAAACCAATCGCATATCCCGCCTGAGTCAGATAGGTTATTGTTCCAGCACTGGCTTCAGGAATTTTAAATTCGTTGGCAATTAAAACAATTAAAGGCTGGCAGTAATACAGATTTGCAACTATAAGTCCAGTGCAAGCTGCCATAAATAAGACATTCGTTTTGGATAAATTCATTTTGCAAAAATACCAATCTAATTGTAATCAAAACTTTAAAAAAAGTATAAATTTTTCAACGTTGTCGCCAAATCAGATTGGTATTTTAGAAATTGTATTGACTTTTACTTTTTTATTTTTTCATAAAATCTTCACGAATCGGACTAAATACATCCGTTAACATTCCTTCTTCCAGACAAACAACGCCATGAATTGCGTGCGGCGGAATATAAAAGCTATCGCCTTCTTTTAATGTTTGCGTAACTCCCGAAATCGTAACGTCAAATTTGCCGCTTGAAACATAAGTCACCTGGGTATGATAATGTTCGTGTAAAGTACCAATTCCTCCTTTTTCAAAATGAACATTGACCAACATTACGCGATCATCGTAAGCCAGGATTTTACGTTTGATTCCTTCACCAACCACTTCCCACTGTATATCATCCCCTTTTATAAATTCTTTGCTTGATCCAAAACTCTCCATATTAACTCTATTTAATTATCTTTTTTTATTTCCTGAATACTTTTTAAGTCTTTCTTCATTAACTGCATTCCTTCAGCTAAATTGTTTTCCCTAAAATACTTTTCTAATTCTGTTAATCGTTTTTTATTATCATATTTAAATCCCGAATTTAACTTCCTTTGGCAGAGAGAGCACAATCGAATAACGTGTCTGTCTGTTTCCGGCATGCTATTGGTCCCATTCATCACACAATTCGCATTAATACAATGATGAAGACCAAACATATGCCCTATTTCATGAGAGCATATTTTCAACAATCGATCTAAACATAAATTAAAATCAGCTTCTTGCTGCATTCTATAAATAGAACTTACTGCAATTTTATCTCTGTAAGATGCCAGTCCAAAAACATAGTTCCATTCTGGTTTGGGATACAAATCCTTTTCTGTTATTGCCATTAAAGCAATTCCTTTATGTGTTTTTTCTTCTTTAAGAACATCGGTTAAAATATAACCTGCTAAAAATTGTTCTTGTCCTACATCGCCAATTCGCCTGGCATTATTAGGAATAATATCGTTTGAAACATTTTCTAAAACCTTAGTTTCTAATTGGAAAAAGACCTGCAAATATTGACGGACTAATTCAATTTGCTTGACTTGTACCGAATTAAATTTCCCAATAGGTTTTAAATAAATAATATTCTCTTCTTTGGACGGAACAACATGAGGTGTTTTTATGAACTGCTTAAAACTCTGTCCTTTTTCTTTATGAGAATACAGCCATTCACCAAAAACAGGCTCCCCAAGTTTAACATCATTACTTTTAATGTCTGTAAAATAAGGTTGTGGCGTTAGGTTTTCTTCCGGATTTGGTTGCGGTCTTGGACTTAATTTTTCTTTTTTATCTGATTGACACGAACAAAGAACTACCAAAACCAGCAAAAGAAGTTTCTTCATAAATTATTTTAGATTACTTTTTTCGAAATAAAATCGCAACTTGTTTTAATTGATTCAAAAGAATTTGGAACATAGTTATTCTCTTGTTCAACAAAAAAATGAATCATTCCTGATTGTTTTAGCGCTGCAAAAAAGGGTCTAAAATCAATTGATCCCGATCCAATTTCAGTATTTAAAGCCGGATTAATTTTATCCATGTCTTTAACATGCCACATTTTAAAGCGTCCCGGATTTTCCTTAAATAATTGAAGCGGATCATTGCCTGAACGAACCACCCAATATAAATCCAATTCAAAAGAAACTAAATTCTTATCTGTTTCTTTCAATAAAATCTCATAACCTGTGACACCATCATGTTTCTTAAATTCAAAGTCGTGATTATGATACGCTAGTTTTAAACCTGCATCGGCACATAATTTTCCAACTTCGTTTAAACGAGCAGCAATCTTATGAAAATCATTTCTAAAAGGTTCATCAACCCAGGGAACTGTTAGATATTCGTTTTTTAAAATTTTAGCAGCTTCAATAGCGGCTTTAACTTCTTCTAAATTCCCATCGTATAAAAAACTTCCTAGATTATAATGTCCACTTGGAGCTTTTAAATTATTTGCTTCTAAGATTTTTTTAAGTTCAATTGGGCTCAATCCCCAAAATTGATCTTTTATAGAAAAACCATACGTTTCTACCGTTTTATATCCTGCTTTTGCAACTTTCTCTAAAGTTGATTTTACATCTTTTGGAAGTTCATCTCGCAATGTGTATAACTGCAAACCTATTTCTTTTCTATCCATAGTAAAGGCAAATGAGGGTAAAGCCAAAATTGCAGTTGCAGCCAGGCTTGTGTTTATTATGAAGTTTCTTCTTGTAATCATTTTTTATTTTAAAAAAATCCAAAAGTAAAACTACTCTTTTTATTGAAATGGCATTATATTTCAGTTAAAAATTCCTTTTCGAAATTCATGATGAACTTATTAACAGTAGCTAGTGTTTCATTATTTATAATTTTTCCTTCTTCATTAATTTTTCCACGAACACCTTGAATAAGAAGCAAATTTTCATCTTTAAATTGCGCTTCTAAGGTTTTCATTATCAAAATCAATTGTTCGTGAGCCATTTCTCCGGAAGCAGAAGCAGTAATCAATCCGATTTTCTTTTTTGAGAAGATAGTAGTCGAAACACACCATTCTAGTGCATTTTTTAAACTTCCGGGTAAACTAAAAACATATTCAGGAGTGCAGATTATGATTCCATTGGCCAGAGCAATTTTATCTCTGAAAAAAGTAATCCCCTCCGGTGAATTCTCCGTATCTAAATCGGGATTAAAATGTGGCAATTCTTCTAAATCTTCAAATATTTCGACTTCAAATTCTGTTTTAAGATTTTCCGAAATGTGTTTTAAGATTTTATAATTGCTTGAATTTTTTCTTGTGCTGCCAGTGATGGCGAAGATTTTAATTTTTGAATTTGACATTATCTAGTTTGGAAAAAACTTTAAATTAATTCCTTAAAAATAAACTTTTCATCATAATCAACTTCAAATTTTTCAAGAAAATCAATGTATTCTTCCTTAAAAGTTTTCTTTTTATGATGCAATTCCTGATTTTGAATATAATTAACTACTGCACTTAACTGTGATTTGCTATATGAAAATGCTCCATACCCTTCCTGCCACTCAAAATGACTTTTTGAAATTACTTGTATTAATCCATTTTGAGGAATCTTGTTTGATATTTTTCATCAAATCCGAAATTGATTGCGCTGGTCCAATTCCAATTAAAATATGAACATGGTCTGAAACGCCATTTATAGCTAAAAGTTTGTGATTGTGGTTTTTAATAATTCCAGCAATATATTTAAAAAGTTCTTCTTTCCAATCGTTGCTTATTAGGGCTTGTCTAAATTTTACCGCAAAAACAAAATGAATATGTATTTGAGTATATGTATTTGCCATAATATGTAGTCCCTACGGGACAAGTTTGGGTGGGTATTTTTTCTACCAATATTTTGTTCCTAGCGGAACAGTAAAAAATACCCGTATTATTGTCTTGAATTAATAAAGATGATTTCTAGCAACAAAGACATTGTTTTTTTGTAAGAATATATTTGTTTAATTTTAAAAAACCTATTTCTCCATTTCAAGTAGTACTTAAATATTCCGTTAGGAATTATATGTCGGTAGAAAAAAAAGTGATTTCCAACCCCAAATCGTCACGTAGGGACGATACTATATTTATTTCTTACTTGTATCCGCCTGGAAGTTATCGAAATAAGTGAAATCTTTGGTAATTAATCCATTTTCAATTGTAAAGACAGTACAAATTGGCAATTCTAATTTTGAATTATCGGGCGCCGTTCCTGTTGAAATAAACTCCACAACGATATGATTTTCTCCGGAAGGATAAATTTGAATAATCTTATCGTGCAAATCCGGAAAAATTTTATTTAACTCTGCATATTTATCTTCCGTTTGTTTGCGAGTTTGTTTTACAATTCCTTTTCCAAAAGAAGGATCTTTAAAATCAGCTGTTTCCGTATACATTTCAGCCATTTTTTTCCAATTATGGCTATTAAAATGCTCAAAATATTGTTTTACTATTTTTTCATTTTCTGAAGTATCGCTTTTTTGGGGCTGATTTTGATTACAGGAAACAAGTATAAAGACTGTAACGATAATTATGAATAATTTTCTCATCTTGATTATATTTTTAATTACTAAAAAATAATCTAAAAGTACTAAAATTAGTCAAATATTGTATCAACAAAAAAACTATCAATCTGATTTTAAACAAATTACTTCGCCGTCAATAAATTCATTGTTGACAATTTATCTGAATCCAGCGCTTGTGGCGGATAGTTTTGTTTTTCATTTCTAAAAGAAGAAACTTTTTCACTTTTATCTATATAGATATAGGTGTAGTTCCAATAACTTGAACCTGCCGCTCTTGAGTCGCCCCTATTTGATTCATTGTAAATTTGATCTGCATAAACAAGTATCTCTCCATCTGTGCTATTATCAAAAACTCTTATAGGAGAGCCCCAGGTTTTTATCAAATTTTGTTTTGTTTTCCCAACCCAGTTATCTGCTGTATTTTTTGAAGTGGAACATGCCGATAAAAGAATTATCGTTATCAGAAAGACATAGTTTTTCATAATATTAATATTTATGTTTGGTAGAATTTGAGTGAATTAATTAGATAAGTAATATTACTTAAAGTTAAAAGAGATGTGTTTACACAAAATCATTCTAATGTTATATAATTATTATGTATTTATTTGAAATTAAATCAATTACAAAACACCAAAGACTAACATTCAAAAACATTATTCTGTTTAGTTAATGACCTGAATATTTGATTTTTGTTTTTTAAAATTCTCAATTATTTACTTTGTATCTTTGCGCCCTAGAACTTTTGAAGAAAAAAAATGCGAATTGATATTATTACAATTTTACCAGAATTATTAAAGAGTCCGTTTGAGGCTTCGATTATGAAACGTGCCATTGATAAAGGTTTGGTTGAAGTACATTTTCATAATTTGCGTGATTATACTACCAATAAACAAAAAAGTGTAGATGATTATCCTTTTGGTGGTGGTGCCGGAATGGTAATGACTGTGCAACCTATTGACGATTGCATTACGCATTTAAAAAGCCAACGCGAATACGACGAAATAATTTATATGTCGCCAGATGGAGAAACACTGAACCAAAAAATGGCGAACACTATGTCGATGTATGAAAACATTATCATTTTATGCGGGCATTATAAAGGTGTAGACCAGCGTGTTCGTGATCATTTTATTACCAAAGAAATTTCGATTGGCGATTATGTTTTATCTGGAGGAGAATTAGGAGCTTTGGTTTTATCAGATGCTTTGATCCGATTAATTCCGGGTGTTTTAAGCGATGAAACTTCAGCATTGACAGATAGCTTTCAGGATAATTTACTTTCAGGACCTATATATACAAGACCAGCAGACTACAAAGGATGGAAAGTACCAGAAGTTTTAACAAGCGGTCACTTTGCTAAAATCGATAAGTGGCGTGAAGATATGGCTTATGAGCATACAAAAAACAGACGTCCGGATTTGCTTGAGGAATAGTTTTCAGTCGCAGTCGCAGTTTTCAGTGAATTTGATTGCGGCTAATACTGAGACTGCGACTGAAAACTGCAACTAACATTCTTTTTACCAGCAAGTTAAAATAATTTACAATTCATAATTTATAATTCATAATTATTTTCTACATTTGCACCCGAATTAGACTAACCTCTGGCGAGATCCGTGAATGTTGCTCTATATAAAAACCATAATTACAAGATATCATGGCAGATTTAATGAAATTCGTTCAAACCGAATTAGTTGCTAAAAAAGATTTCCCTGTTTTTGGAGCTGGAGATACTATCACAGTTTTCTACGAAATTAAAGAGGGTGAAAAAACAAGAACTCAGTTTTTTAAAGGAGTTGTTATTCAAAGAAGAGGTTCTGGTAACACAGAAACTTTTACTATTCGTAAAATGTCAGGAGCAGTTGGAGTTGAGCGTATCTTCCCAGTAAACTTGCCAGCTTTACAAAAAATTGAAATCAACAAGAAAGGTGCTGTACGTAGAGCTAGAATTTTCTACTTCAGAGAACTTACTGGTAAAAAAGCTAAGATTAAAGATAAAAGAAGATAATCATTTATCTCTTTGTTATAAAAAACTCGTTTCATATCATTTGAAACGAGTTTTTTTTTATGCCTAATTTTCAAAATATCAAAACCGTAAAATTTTAATACGAAAATCATCGATTTGACAATTTAAAGATTCCAAAATAACAATCTGATAAATCAAGTATTTCTCCTCAAAACTACACCGTTTTCGGACTGATTTTATTATATTTGCTCCGCTCATTTTGAGCCGACTATACCTTTTCCATCGTCATCCTTTGACGATACGATTATAAAAAAAAAAAAAAATGACACAGAATTCAAAAATTTTTTACACCTTAACTGATGAGGCGCCTCTATTAGCGACTTATTCTTTGTTACCAATTGTTCAGGCATTTACTGCTACGGCTGGGATTGCTATTGAAACTAGAGACATTTCGTTAGCAGGTAGAATTTTATCTAATTTTCCTGAGGTTTTAACAGATGCTCAAAAAACGGGAGATGCATTAGCTGAACTTGGTCAATTAGCAACACAACCTGAAGCTAACATTATCAAATTACCAAACGTTTCTGCATCCGTACCGCAATTAAAAGCAGCGATTGCAGAATTACAGTCTCACGGTTACAAAATCCCTGATTTCCCTGAAGAGCCTCAAAATGATGCTGAAAAGGAAATTAAAGCAAAATATTCTAAAGTTTTAGGTTCTGCCGTAAACCCTGTTTTACGTGAAGGAAACTCTGACCGTAGAGCGCCAAGAGCCGTTAAAAACTTTGCAAAGGCAAATCCACACTCAATGGGTGCATGGTCTGCTGACTCAAAAACTAAGGTAGCTTCAATGCCAAGTGGTGATTTTTACGGAAGTGAAAAATCGCTTACTGTTGCAGAAGCTAATGATGTAAAAATCGAATTCGTTGCTAAAGACGGTACAACTACTGTTCTTAAAGCAAGTACTCCTCTTAAAGCTGGCGAAATTATCGACAGTTCTGTTTTAAGTGTGAACAAACTAAAATCTTTTGCAGCTGAAGCAATTGCTGATGCTAAAAAAGAAGGTTTATTGCTTTCTGTTCACTTAAAAGCGACAATGATGAAAGTTTCAGATCCAATTATCTTTGGCGCTATCGTTGAAGTTTATTTTGCTGATCTTTTCAAAAAATACGCAACTTTATTCAATGAATTAAACATTGATACCAGAAATGGTTTAGGTGATATCTACGCAAAAATTGCAGGACGACCTGAACAAGCTGAAGTTGAAGCTGACATTACTAAAGCTATTGAAAACGGACCGGCTTTGGCAATGGTTAATTCTGATAAAGGAATTACAAACTTACACGTTCCTTCAGACGTAATTGTTGATGCTTCTATGCCAGCAATGATCCGTACTTCTGGACAGATGTATAATAAAGAAGGAAAACAACAAGATACAATTGCTATTATTCCGGACCGTTCTTATGCTGGTCTTTATACTGCAACAATCGATTTCTGTAAAAAACACGGTGCTTTTGATCCTAGAACAATGGGAAGTGTTCCTAACGTTGGTTTAATGGCTCAAAAGGCAGAAGAATACGGATCTCATGACAAAACTTTCCAAATAAAAGGAGACGGAGTTGTTCGTGTTGTTGACAACACAGGAACAGTTTTAATGGAGCAAAACGTTGAAGCAAATGACATTTTCAGAATGTGTCAGGCGAAAGACGCTCCAATTCAGGACTGGGTTAAATTGGCTGTAAACAGAGCTCGTTTATCTGATACTCCTGCTGTTTTCTGGTTAGACGAAAACAGAGCACACGACAGAGAATTGATCACAAAAGTTCAAAAATATTTAAAAGATCACAATACAGTAAACTTAGATATCCGTATCTTAAATCCGATTGCTGCAACTGAATTTACTTTAGACAGAATTATCAAAGGTTTAGACACTATCTCTGTAACCGGAAACGTTTTACGTGATTATTTAACTGACTTATTCCCAATTTTAGAATTAGGAACTTCAGCTAAAATGTTATCTATCGTTCCTTTAATGAACGGTGGTGGATTGTTTGAAACTGGTGCCGGAGGTTCTGCTCCTAAACACGTTGAGCAATTTACTGAAGAAGGATATTTACGTTGGGATTCATTAGGAGAGTTTTTAGCTCTTGGTGCTTCACTAGAGCATTTAGGACAAACTTTAGATAATTCTAAAGCTATAATTTTAGCCGAAACACTTGACGAAGCTAATGATAAATTCTTAGCAAACGATAAATCACCAGCTCGTAAAGTAGGTCAGATTGATAACCGTGGATCTCATTTTTACCTTGCATTTTATTGGGCTCAGGCATTAGCTGCTCAAAATAAAGATGCGGAATTGAAAGCTATCTTCACTCCAATTGCAGCTGAATTTGAAGCTAACGAAGCTAAAATCGATGCTGAATTAATTGGAGCGCAGGGAAAACCTCAAACTCTTGGTGGTTATTACCAACCAACTCCTGCATTAGTAAGCAAAGCAATGCGTCCTAGCGAAACATTCAATGCAATTATTGCCAAAATAAAATAAGAAACATTTTGTTATATTTATATTTAAAAGACAACCTTAATGGTTGTCTTTTTTTTATCTTAACTAATGTTTAACAATCGTTACCTATTAATATTTAGTAAGAATTCTTAACTATGTAAATCAAAAAAACGAAGATGATTACAAAGAAAATCAGTATTTTAATTTTTATAATTTTTACGACTTTTACTTCATTTTCGCAGGAAAAATTCACTTTAAGTGGAACTATAACTGACTTTAAAAATAACGAAACCTTAATTGGTGTCAATATTTATATCCCTTCTTTAAAAATAGGAACTACCACAAACGAATACGGTTTTTATTCGCTTACTGCTCCAGCTGGTGAACATCAAATAGAAATTACATATGTTGGATTTCAAACGGTTCAAAAAACGGTTAACTTAAATCAGAATACCAAAATGAATTTCGGGCTGAATGAAGGCGGCGAAGAACTTCAGGAAGTTGTAATTAAAGATAATAAAGGCAAAATTAATATCAAGTCGCCAGAAATGAGTGCCAACAAGCTCTCAATCGCCACTATTAAAAAAATGCCGGTTGTTTTAGGTGAAGTCGATGTTTTAAAATCAATTTTACTACTTCCGGGTGTCACTAATGCAGGTGAAGGTGCTTCCGGATTCAACGTTCGTGGTGGAGGTGCTGATCAGAATTTAATCTTATTAGACGAAGCAACAATATTTAATTCCTCTCACGTTTTTGGTTTCTTCTCCGTTTTTAATCCGGATGCTATTAAAGATTTAAAACTATACAAAGGAGGAATTCCGGCACGTTACGGCGGAAGAGCGTCTTCTGTACTCGATATTTATCAGAAAGATGGCAGCAGTAAGGATTTTCATGTAAATGGAGGAATCGGTTTAATTTCCAGCCGAATTTTGGCTGAAGGTCCAATCGTAAAAGACCGAGGCTCCTTTTTGATTGGAGGAAGAGCTTCTTACGCACATCTATTCTTAAAACTATCAGAAGACAATAAGGACAATTCAGCTTACTTTTATGATTTAAATACCAAACTGAGTTATAAATTAAACGACAATAACAACTTGTATTTATCAGGCTATTTTGGGCGTGATGTTTTCAGTTTAAACAAAAGCTTCACCAATATTTATGGAAACTCAACCCTAAATCTTCGTTGGAACCATTTATTTTCTGAAAAATTATTTTCAAATCTATCTTTAATTTACAGTGATTATTACTATGGTTTAGATTTGGATTTTGTGGGATTCAAATGGGATTCGGGCATCAGAAATTACAATATCAAGTACGATTTCAAACATTATATTTCTGACAAATTCAAACTCAACTATGGTTTAAACGGAATCTATTATGAATTTAATCCCGGAACCATTAAACCGAGTGATCCTGAATCTGGAATTAACCCCGATCAATTAGACAAAAAATACGCTTTCGAACCTTCCGTTTATATTGATGCCGAAAGTCAAATTTCAAAAAAATTCACCATTTCATATGGATTGCGATACAGTTTATTTTATCGTTTAGGAGAATCAACAGTTAATTTATACGAAAACAATAATGCAGTTGTCTTCAATTCTGATTTACAGATTTACGAAAAAGGAACTCCTATTGACACAAAATATTATGGCAAAAACAAAGTTATCAAAAGCTATAATAATTTGGAGCCACGCTTTTCAGCTTCCTATCAACTAAACGATGATCAGGCTATTAAGGCGAGTTACAACCGAATGGCACAATACCTTCAATTGATTTCGAATACCTCATCTCCTACTCCACTTGATGTCTGGATGCCGAGTGATACTTATATTAAACCACAAATTGCAAATCAGGTGGCGCTGGGTTATTTTAGAAATATTAAAAACGGTGCGTACTCTTTAGAAGTCGAAACGTATTATAAAGAAATTCAGAACCGACTGGATTATATTGATGGTGCCGATTTGATTGCAAACAATGCAATCGAGCAAGTAATTCTAAATGGTCAAATGCGTGCTTATGGGTTAGAATTGATGTTCAAAAAAAATGAAGGTCGATTTAATGGCTGGATATCCTACACCTTATCTAAATCAGAACAACAAACACCAGGAAGAACTCCGGAGGAAACAGGAATCAATAATGGACAATGGTATAGTTCGGCATATGATAAAACACACAATTTAGCTATAACATCTGCCTATAATTTGAACGAAAAATGGTCTTTTGGTGCTAACTTTGCATTACAGTCCGGGCAACCAGTTACTTATCCGAACGGGCAATACGAATATTTAGGAATTACGGTGCCGAGTTATGGCTTACGAAATGAGAACCGTTTACCGGCCTACCATCATCTGGATGTTTCAGCAACTTTGACTCCAAGAAAAAACAAAGGCAGAAACTGGAAAGGGGAATGGGTTTTCAGTATTTACAATTTATATAATCGCAAAAATGCAGCTTCAATTAATTTCCGCCAAAATGTAGATACAGGCGAAAATGAAGCAGTAAAAACATCGATTTTCGGAATTGTCCCTGCAGTTAGTTATAATTTTAAATTTTAAAAATCACTTTCTGTCATCAGAAATTAAAAATATACTATGAAAAAAGTAACTTTACTACTTGTATTTTTTATATCGATTTTCTTCACTAGTTGCGAAGAAGTCGTTGATGTCGATTTAGATACCGCCCCACCAAAACTGGTAATTGAAGCCGCAATAAACTGGCAAAAAGGCACAACAGGTAAACAACAGACAATAAAATTAACTACGACAACGGGTTATTTCGAAAACGTGATTCCAACTGTTTCCGGCGCAACTATCTACATAAAAAACAGTCATAATGAAAGGTTTAATTTTATAGAAGTTCCAAAAACAGGCCGATATGTATGTACTAATTTCAAACCTGTAATCGACGAACAATATACGCTGACTATTATTAGTGCCGGAAATACCTATACTGCAAACGAAACTCTAAAATCTGTTGCTCCTATTACCAGAATCGAACAAAATAACGAAGGTGGTTTTACAGGGAAAGATATTGAAATAAAAGCTTTTTATAATGATCCCGGAGATGTAGAAAATTTTTATTTGTATAAACATGTATATTCCAATAAAATCAAATCGACCTACTATGTTGATGATGACGAATTTTTTAATGGAAACGAATTTTTTAGTCTTTCAGATGATGATGAATTAAAAGTTGGTGATGAAATTGAAATAACACATTTCGGAATTTCGAAACAATATTACAATTACATGAATATTTTGGTAAGCATTGCAGGAAGTAATGTTGGAGGCCCGTTTCAATCTCCTCCTGCAACTGTAAAAGGAAATATTATTAATACAACAGATAAAAACAATTATCCTTTAGGCTATTTCTCGCTTTGTGAAACTGATTTAAAAAAATATACCATCAAATAATAAAATAAAAATGGAAGCCCGTATTGAAAACTTAACCGAAAAAAAATTGCTTGGCAAACACCTTGACATGTCTTTTATTGAAAATAAAACTTTTCAGTTATGGAGCAGTTTTATGCCGAGAAGAAAGGAAATCAAAAATTCACTCGATTCCAATTTGTACTCGCTCGAAGTTTTTCCCGCCGGACATTTTGATAATTTCGACCCAAATAATACATTCCAAAAATGGGCAGCTGTTGAAGTTTCAGATTTTGAAAATATTCCATCCGAAATGGAAACATTAGTGATTCCAAACGGTTTGTACGCCGTTTTTCTTCATAAGGGTCCTGCAACCGAGGCTTACCAAACCTACCACTCTATTTTTACGGAATGGTTGCCCAATTCTGAATACACTGTAGACGACAGACCACATTTTGCAGTAATGGATGAAAGATATAAAAAAGACGATCCCAATTCTGAAGAAGAAATCTGGATACCTATAAAACATAGACCTTAAAAAAAAACGCCATGCTAACCGAAACGCTAAAATCACTTTTTAACCGGGATCTTAATAAACTAAAACTTGAAATAGAATCATATCCAAACGAAAGTCAAATTTGGTCTATTGATAAAAGTATTTCAAATTCAGCCGGAAATCTTTGTTTACACCTCATTGGAAACATCAATAATTTTATTGGAACCGAACTCGGAAAAACAGGTTATGTTCGAAATCGTCCTTTAGAATTTTCGTTAAAAGATGTTCCAAGATCTGAAATAATCACCAAAATCGACGAAACAATTGTAGTAGTAAATAATACTCTTGATTCTTTGACTGAAGCCGATTTACAAGCCATTTATCCACAAATCGTTTTCGAAAAGGAGATGACAACCGAATTCTTTTTGGTGCATTTGGCTACTCATTTAGCATATCATCTGGGCCAAATCAATTATCACAGACGTCTTATTTAATTTTACATTATTGATTCTAGATTTTAAATTCTTCAAAAATCTAAAATCTGAAGTCTAAAATCTTAAATCTTTACTTCGTACATTTGCATCACAAAAAAATTCAGCATGTCATCACACCATATAGTTCGCGACGATCAGGAACCCGCTTTAATTATTGCCAATGGAGCAGCCTGTAATCCTGAACTGCTAGGACAATTGCTCGAATGGTCTCCTCTTGTTGTGGTTTTAGATTCGGCCATAGAAAGAGTTATTGAATTAGATATAAAAGTTGATGTTCTTTTAGGAGATTTCGATCGCGGTTTCGATCCGGAAATCTACAAAACTTCACAATATCCAATCGAAATTGTACACACACCAGACCAGGATAAAACTGATTTGGAAAAAGCTTTCGATTATTTGATTGAAAGAAAAATTCCGGCAGTAAACGTTGTTTGGGCTACCGGAAAACGTGCCGATCATACTATTACCAATCTTACCAATATTGTTCGTTATCGCGATTTGCTTAAAATTGTAATTCTGGACGATCATTCGAAAATATTTTTACTACCCAATAAATTCGAGAAATGGTACACTGCAAAAACACCTATTTCATTGATTCCAATTGGCGTTGTAAACGGAATTTATTCAACCAATTTAGAGTATCCACTTCAAAATGATACGCTTACCATGGGCTATAGAACCGGAAGCAGTAATTCTGTTGCACAAGACGGACTTGTAATTATTACGCACCAAAATGGCGATTTATTGTTGATGGAGTGTATTGATTAAAATTGTCCTCCTAAGAATACCCATTACTTCGAAAGAAAAAATTTTTTGATTGATACCAGTAGACTTGATAATTTACTTAACAAAGAAAAAAATACCTGCTATGTTTAGAGCGGAAGATATTTTCAATTCTGATACCAACTTTCAATAGAAAACCGAGATCAATACTGCTTAAAATTATAACTATTTTCTTACTTTAGTAATTAAATTAGATAGCTATGACGTGGAAAGCCAAAATGATTATTCATAAAAAAGAAAAAAGAATTGCAGTATATTTCGAAAAAAATGCAGAATTAATAGCTCGAAAAAAAAAAGCTTACAGGTTCTCGGTGGAGTCAAACTTTGGGAGTTTGGCATCTCCCGGACACAGTTGAAAATAGGGCGCGATTTCAGTTGGTTCCTCTTTCTCATTCTTTACCGTCGGCAGAGGGAATTGAACAGATAAAAAAGTACATACAATGGCTTTCTTCTAAAAGATACAGCCCTAACACTATCAAAACGTATTCTGAAGCTTTGAAATCTTTTTTGATTTTTTATCGGGAAAAACACATCACCGAAATCTCTAATGAAGATGTGATTATCTACAATAACGAGTTTATATTAAAAAATAATCTTTCGGATTCCTATCAAAACCAAATTGTTAATGCTATCAAATTATACTTTACAACCATTCGAGAAACAAAGATTGAAATTGATAAAATACATCGTCCAAAGAGATCTAAGCTATTGCCTAACGTTTTAAGTAAAGAGGAAGTGAAATTGATTTTGAATGCGCATAACAACATCAAACACAGAATGATGCTAAGTTTGATTTATAGCTGTGGTTTACGCTGTGGTGAATTACTTGCCCTTCGACCCGTTCATATCGATTCTAAAAGAAATATTGTATTGCTTAAAAACTCCAAAGGAAAGAAAGATAGAATTACTCCTTTATCTCCTAAAATTTTAGAAATGCTTAGGGAATATTATATTTTATTTAAACCCACAATCTATTTGTTTGAAGGTGCAAATCCTGGTGAGCCCTATTCAGAAAAAAGTTTGCAAAGTGTATTAAAACAAGCACTTAAAAAAGTTGGCATAACAAAACCTGTGACTTTACATTGGTTGCGCCATAGTTACGCTACACATTTACTTGAAAGTGGAACTGATTTAAGATATATTCAAGAATTATTAGGTCATCAAAGCAGCAAGACCACCGAAATTTACACTCATGTTAGTACGAAAAGTATTCAGCAAATAAAAAGTCCGTTTGATAATTTATGAAATAAAAATCCTATTTTTGAAAATAACTAAATACTGACAGTTGTCAGACATAGCGACCCAATTTAGGGTAGATAAGTCGGATATCGTCAGGCATATATACAAGTTACCTGCTAGTTTACATCAAAGTTCTGCTAAAAAGAAAATTGAAAAATATGTTTAAATCACACGAATTATACTTGATAAATAACCTTCTGAATAAAATTAAATACTCGGAATTTGATACTTCAGAATTGAATGAATTTGCAAACAGTCCAATAACTAATGAAATTTTAGAAAAACTGAAAATTTATTTTGAAGAAAAAACAGCAGGAACACATTTAGCTAAAAACATTCGAAAAAGTTGTTTTGAATTGGATAATCAAATTGGAATAGTTATTCAAAATAGAATTAAAAATATGGACGATAATACTTTTGAAGTAATTTCTAAATGGGACAATTCTGAAGTAGAACAATTTGCATTAGAAATAATTGGACCAATGGATTTTGAAAAAATAGAACTAAATAAATTGACGATATTTATAACCGAAATTGCTAAAGAAAAAACCAGCAGGTAACAGCTACTACAACGGATTTGGGCAATTTGCTTAATGGAAAGTTGGTTTTGTATTTGGGATGATTTGGCAAATCCGAAGAATGGGCTTAATTTAGTCCCAAACCCGCTGTAGTATCGGAACGTCAGGCTGTGAAAAA